>NZ_JACVVH010000022.1:0-97898 GCF_016647865.1 Pseudomonas sp. S60
GCGAGCGCAGCTCGCGATGCGCCGCGCGGGCGGCGCTCGATCTCACAAGCGCTGCACCCGCCACGGCGAACACCTCGCAGGCCCAACCTGATTACTTGCCCACCGAAACCTTGCTGAAATCCAGCCGCCCGAACGGGCTCACTTGGTACCCCTCCACGTCCTTGCGCAACAACGCAGCCGCAGTAGGGTGCGCCAGGGGTACCCACAGCGCCTGCTGCTGAATCAGCGTTTGTGCCTGCTGGTACAGCCTGCTGCGCACGCTCTGGTCATTGGTAGTGCGGCCAGCGCTGATCAGCTGGTCCAGGCGGTTGTCGCAGAAACGCGCGAAGTTGGTACCCGACTGCACCGCCGCACAGGAAAACTGCGGGGTCAGGAAGTTATCCGGGTCGCCGTTGTCACCTGCCCAGCCCATGAACAGCAGGTCATGTTCGCCAGCCTTGGCGCGGCGGATCAGCTCACCCCACTCGATCACACGGATCTCAGCCTTGATGCCGATCTTGGCCAGGTCCGCCTGCAGCATCTGTGCACCCAGGCTGGGGTTAGGGTTCAGCAAGCTGCCCGACGGCCGGGTCCAGATCGTGGTGCTGAAGCCATCGGCCATACCCGCTTTGGCCAGCAGAGCCTTGGCCTTGTTCAAATCCAGCGGGTAACCCGGCAGGTCCTTGGCGTAGCTCCAGGTGTTGGGCGGGTAGGGCCCGTTGGCGGCTACCGCCGAATCCTCGAACACCGCCTTGAGGTAGGCCTGCTTGTCGAACGCCAGGTTGATGGCCTGCCGCACCTCTGGCTTGTCCAGCGGCGGGTGCTGGCTGTTGATGGCGACGAAGGCTGTCATGAATGCCGGGGTGCTGGCTACCTTCAGGTCAGCGTTGCTGCCCGCCTCGGCAATGTCCAGCGGCTTGGGCGAGAGGGCAACCTGGCATTCGCCACGCTTGAGCTTCTGCAACCGCACATTGGCGTCTGTGGTGATGGCGAAGATCAGCGGGTCCACCGCTGGCTTGCCGGCGAAGTAGTCCGGGTTGGCGCGGTAGCGCACTACCGCATCCTTCTGGAAGCGCTGGAACACGAAGGGCCCGGTGCCAATCGGCTGGCTGTTGAGCTTGTCTGGTGTGCCAGCCTTCATCAGCTTGTCGGCGTACTCGGCGGAATAAATCGAGGCAAAGCCCATGCTCAAGGTGGCCAGGAACGTGGCGTCCGGGTGGCTGAGGTTGAAGCGCACGGTGTTCGGCGCAGGGGCATCGATCGCCTTGATCAGGCTGCCCAGCTGCAGTGATTGGGCGTGCGGATAGCCGCCTGGCGCCGTTTTGTTCCACGCGTGGGCCGGGTAGAGCATGCGCTGGAAGCTGAACAACACGTCATCGGCATTCAGCTCGCGGGTAGGCTTGAAGTAGGGCGTGCTGTGAAACTTCACGCCATCGCGCAAGGTAAAGTCGTACACCAGGCCATCGGCAGATACTTTCCAGCTGGCCGCAAGGCTCGGCACCACCTTGCCTTGGGCGGCATCGAAGTCTACCAGGCGGTTCATCAGCACGTCGGCGGTAGCATTGGTGGTGGTGAGCGAGTTGTACTGCACCACGTCGAAGCCTTCGGGGCTGGCCTCGGTGCAAACGCTGAGCGGCGCGGCCTGGGCGAGGCCTGCGGCGCACAGGCAGGTAAACAATAACGAATAGGCGGTGGCACGCATGGTGGCTCCTTGGCTGTCAGTGGCCCATCTGCCAGTGCAGTCTGGAAAAGGCCTACCCTAGTGCCCCTGCCTGGAAATGACCACACCCTTTTTTGTGCAACTGGCGACGAGCGGTCAACCGCCAGCCAGGCCTGCCGGTATGCTGGCCCGCGGCATTCAGCCTGTTGCCGGCGTGCATCAGATGTTGTTGCAAGCGAGTCTTTCTGGTATAAAGCAGCGCTCTTTTCTAGGGGCTCGGCCTGTCGCATCAGCGAATCCGGTCGATAAGACCTCCAGAATCACGGCGCCCTGGCGCCAAAGACTGAGAGATTAAGCGGCCAACCCATGCCGGGTTGGGCATGTGGTTTTAGAGGGCTGAGTCATGTCGAGAGTCTGTCAAGTTACTGGTAAGGGTCCAGTAACCGGGAACAACATTTCCCACGCAAACAACAAAACCCGTCGTCGTTTCCTGCCGAACCTGCAACACCACCGTTTCTGGGTTGAGTCCGAGAAGCGTTTCGTGCGTCTGCGCGTATCTGCCAAGGGCATGCGTGTCATCGACAAGCGTGGTATCGAAGTAGTGCTGTCCGAGCTGCGTGCTCGCGGCGAAAAGTTCTAAGGAGAACGTCATGCGTGAATTGATCCGTCTGGTTTCGAGTGCTGGCACTGGCCACTTCTACACCACCGACAAGAACAAGCGCACCACCCCGGACAAAATCGAGATCAAGAAATACGATCCCGTTGTTCGCAAGCACGTGGTGTACAAGGAAGCCAAGATCAAGTAATTGATCGGCGACCTGAAAAAAACCCGCATCCGAAAGGACGCGGGTTTTTTTATGCCTGTCAGGCATTGAAGCCACAGGTTACTTCTGCTCGAACAGTGCGTAAATCTTACGGCACGGCTCAAGTACTTCCCATGTGCCCTTGAACCCGGCCGGAATGACGAAACGGTCACCGGCGCGCAGGGTCTTGGCCCCGCCTTCCTGATCGCGCAGCACCGAAACACCCTGCACGATCTCGCAATACTCATGCTCGGTGTAATTCACCACCCATTGCCCCACCTCGCCTTCCCAGACGCCGGCAGCAAACTGCCCGCAAGGGCTGGAGTAATGGTTGTATACCGCCTGGTCAGGCGCGCCTTTGATGATCTTTTCTGCGGCAGGTCGGTAGCGCTCTGCCTCGGTTATGGCCTGGGCGAAGTCGATGATACGGTCGATGCTCATGAGTCGGCTCCTGGGGTTGTTCAATAAAATTAACATGAGTAGGCTTTTGGGCCCTGGGTGTCAAATATATTGATAGTTTGAAGGGGCTGGTTTAGGGTATCGCATGCCAGTGTGCGCGTGTCGCCCGGCCCTATTCCGACAATGCCCGTGAGCCCTCAGAGCGGCATTGCATTTAAACAAGAGGAGGAGTTTCGTATGTCCACCCTGACTCGTGCAGATTGGGAACAGCGTGCCCAGCAACTGAAGATCGAAGGCCGCGCCTTCATCAACGGCGAATACACCGATGCCGCATCCGGTGACACCTTCGAATGCCTGAGCCCGGTTGACGGACGCTTCCTGGCCAAGGTTGCCAGTTGCGACCTGGCCGATGCCAACCGCGCCGTTGAAAATGCCCGCGCCACCTTCAATGCCGGTGTCTGGTCACAGCTGGCCCCGGCCAAGCGTAAAGCCAAGCTGATCCGCTTTGCCGACCTGCTGCGCAAGAACGTCGAAGAGCTGGCACTGCTTGAAACCCTGGACATGGGCAAGCCGATCGGCGACTCCTCCACCATCGATATCCCCGGTGCAGCCAATGCCATCCACTGGACAGCCGAAGCCATCGACAAGGTGTACGACGAGGTTGCCCCCACACCCCACGATCAGCTTGGCCTGGTTACCCGCGAGCCGGTAGGGGTGGTAGGCGCCATCGTCCCCTGGAACTTCCCGCTGATGATGGCCTGCTGGAAGCTGGGCCCAGCCCTGGCCACCGGTAACTCGGTGGTGCTCAAGCCGTCCGAGAAATCACCGCTCACGGCCATTCGTATTGCGCAGCTGGCCATCGAGGCCGGCATTCCGGCCGGTGTACTGAACGTGCTGCCGGGTTACGGCCACACCGTCGGCAAGGCCCTGGCCCTGCATATGGACGTCGATACCCTGGTATTCACAGGCTCCACCAAGATTGCCAAGCAGTTGATGGTGTACGCGGGCGAGTCGAACATGAAGCGCGTCTGGCTGGAAGCCGGTGGCAAAAGCCCGAACATCGTGTTCGCCGACGCGCCAGACCTGCAGGCTGCCGCGCAGGCCGCTGCCAGTGCCATCGCCTTCAACCAGGGTGAGGTGTGCACCGCAGGCTCGCGCCTGCTGGTCGAACGGTCCATCAAGGACAGGTTCCTGCCCATGGTGGTGGAGGCCCTGAAGGGCTGGAAGCCAGGTAACCCGCTGGACCCACAGACCACCGTGGGTGCCCTGGTCGATACCCAGCAGATGAACACCGTGCTGTCGTATATCGAGGCAGGCCACAAGGACGGCGCCAAGCTGCTGACTGGCGGCAAGCGCACTCTGGAAGAAACCGGCGGCACGTATGTAGAGCCGACCATCTTCGATGGCGTAACCAACGCGATGAAGATCGCCCAGGAAGAAATCTTCGGCCCGGTGCTTTCGGTGATCAGCTTCGATACCGCCGAGGAAGCGGTGGCCATTGCCAACGACACCCCGTATGGCCTGGCCGCCGGCATCTGGACTTCGGACATTTCCAAGGCGCACAAAACTGCCCGCGCCGTGCGTGCCGGCAGTGTCTGGGTCAACCAGTACGACGGCGGCGACATGACTGCCCCGTTTGGTGGCTTCAAGCAGTCGGGCAACGGCCGTGACAAGTCGCTGCATGCGCTTGAGAAATACACCGAGCTGAAAGCGACCTGGATCAAGCTGTAAGCCCGGGGGCTGCGATGCGCTGGGGTACCTACTTCGCCGTACTGGCGTCGGTGCTGAGCGTCGGGCTTGCGCTCGGCGTCAGCATGCCGTTGGTGTCCTTGCGCCTGGAAGCCTGGGGCTACGGCAGCTTCGCTATCGGGGTGATGGCGGCCATGCCCGCGCTGGGTGTGCTGGCAGGCGCCAGCCTTGCCAGCCGCCTGGCGGGCTGGGTGGGTGTGCCTTCTGCCATGCGCCTGTGCCTGTGGGGTGGTGCGCTGTCCATCGGCCTGCTGGCACTGCTGCCCAGCTACCCGTTGTGGTTGCTGTTGCGCCTGCTGATCGGCATGGCCCTGACCGTGGTCTTCATCCTTGGCGAAAGCTGGATCAACCAGCTGGTGGTCGAGCAATGGCGGGGCAGGCTGGTAGCGCTGTATGGCAGCAGCTATGCGCTGAGCCAGTTGGCCGGCCCGCTGGTGCTGGGCGTGCTCGGCTCGGATGATGACTTCGGGTTCTGGGCGGCGACCGGGCTGTTGCTGCTGGCGCCGCTGCTTCTGCTGGGGCGCGGTGGAGCACCCTCCACCGAAGCCTGCAGTGTCAAGTTCGGCGACCTGTACGCGTTCTGTAAGCGCTTGCCGGTAATCGCCTGGGCCATTGCCCTGTTCGCTTCGTTCGAAGCGATGATTCTCACGCTGCTGCCGGTCTATTGCCTGCAGCAGGGTTTCAGCACGGAAATCGCCCTGTTCATGGTCAGTACCGTGGTGGTAGGCGATGCAGTGCTGCAGTTGCCCATTGGCGTGCTGGCTGACCATATGTCACGGCAAACCCTCTTCACCGGGTGCGCCACGACCTTGCTGGTGTCCAGCCTGGCGATACCGCTGTTGCTGCACACGCCTGCCATCTGGCCGTTGTGGGTGCTGTTCGGGGCCAGTGCCGGGGGTCTGTTTACCTTGTCACTGGTGCTGATCGGTGAGCGCTACCGGGACGACGCCCTGGTACGCGCCAATGCCCACGTGGCGCAGTTGTGGGGTATCGGTTGCCTGCTCGGGCCGTTGCTGGCGGGGGCGGGGAGCCAATGGATCAGCGGCCACGCGCTGCCATTGCTGATGGCGGCAGGCGCCGCCGGGTTGGTGGTGCTCACCCGACGCCGTGGGGCTTTCGAGCCGGTGCCGGGCTAAACGGGCTTTTCCCTACAGCATCTTCTCCAGGCCAACCGCCTTGCTGATCCAGGCATTGAAGCGCCGCCACAGGCCGCCCGGTTCTGATGTCAGCACCCGGCGCTGGCCGTTTTCCTCCGTCACCCATATCAGCTTGCCGCCCACCAGCTCTGGCTGATAACTCAGGGCCGGGGCCATACCCTGTACGGCCAGCGCCCGGGTGTATTCCGCCAGTTCCGGGCTGTCGACCAGCACGCCGACTTCGGTATTCCACAGTACCGAGCGTGGGTCGAAGTTGAACGAGCCGATGAACGTCTTGTGCCGGTCGAAAACGATGGCCTTGCTGTGCAGGCTGGAATCGGAGCCGCCATGGAAGTTCAGCTTGCCGGCGCTTGGGTCGCCCGGCTGGCGGCGCAGCTCGTACAGCTTCACCCCGTGCTCCAGCAAGGCTTTGCGGTAGGGCGCGTAGCCTCCGTGCACGGCCGGTACGTCGGTGGCCTCAAGTGAGTTGGTCAGCAGTTTCACCGAAATGCCTGCGTCGGCACTGTGGGTGAGGTACAGCAGCCCGGGTTCGCCAGGGACGAAGTAGGCCGACACCAGAATCAGCTCATGGCGCACGTTACGCAGGTCTGGCCCCAGCTGGCGGGTGAGCAAGAGTTGCGGGTCGGGCTCATCGTCGGCCAGTACCTTGCTCGGTGCGTCCCACAGCGCCTGGGCATGGGCCCAGATCAGCTCATTACGCCAGGTGTCCAGGCGTGGCTGGGACTGGTAGGCCATCAGGCGATCGTACAGTTCCTTGCGCTGGGTTCGTGCTTCGGCCAGGGACACTTCCAGGCGGTGCCGGCTGCTGCGCAGATCGTTTTCGTTGGGCTGGTGCCACAGAAAGTCGGTAATCGGCCGGCTCAGTGCGCTGTTCCAGTACTGGTCGAAGCTGTGCCCCAGCTGCTCGGCAATGGGCCCGACGCTCAGCAGATCGATGTCGGTGAAGTTCAGGTTGGGCTCGGCGTCGAAGTACTCGTCACCCAGGTTGCGGCCGCCAACAATGGCCATGCTGTTATCCACCAGGAACAGCTTGTTGTGCATGCGCCGGTGCTGGCGCGACAGGTTGAACAGCCGCCCCATTGCCCGCGTTATCCCTGTACTGCGGCCCAGGTGCAAAGGGTTGAACACGCGGATCTGGATATTGGGGTGGGCGGCGAGGGTGCCCATGATGGCGTCGAGGCCATCGCTGGTGGTGTCGTCCAGCAGGATGCGCACGCGCACACCCCTGTCGGCTGCGCGCAACAGTTCGTGGACCAGGGCGCGGGTACTGAGGCCGTCATGGACGATGTAGTACTGCAGGTCGATGCTGGCCTGAGCATTGCGGATCAGCTCGGCCCGCGCGCGGAATGCCTCGTTGCTGTTGGGCAGCAGGCGAAAGCCCGAGCGCCCTTCATAGGGTGCAGCCTGGCGCAGCACCGAGCGCCCGAAGGCTGAGTCGTTGGCCGGTAGCGCCTGGCTGGTCTCGCGGGGCGTGCTGATGCTGGTGCAGCCGGCAAGGCCAAGCAGCAGCACCAGCATCAGGGCTCGCTGGGTTTTCAAGGGAGGGTCGTCCTGTACGAGGAAAGGCTTGCGGGTTTGACCGTGCCGGGCTGTGCAAAGTTACGTGGCTGCGTATTCTTCATCCAACAGGCGCAGGACGGTTTCCCCCACCTTGCGCACGGCGGCTTCGATCTGCGGCGTGGGGCGGGCGGCGAAGTTCATGCGCAAACAGTGCCGGTACTTGCCCGAGGCCGAAAAGATGCTGCCCACGGCCACCTGTACGTCCTGCTCGAGCAGCGCCCGGTTCAGCCGCAGCGTGTCAAAGTGTTCAGGCAGCTCCACCCACAGCATGAAGCCGCCTTGGGGGCGGCTTACCCGGGTGCCCGGCGGAAAGTACCGGGTTACCCAGTCGCTCATCAGTTCGCGGCTGCGCTGGTACTGGCTGCGCATGCGCCGAACATGGGGCTGGTAGTGCCCCGCAGCGATGAAGTCGGCGATGGCCAGCTGCGGCTGGCTGGCGGTGCTGCCCGTACTGATGTACTTCATGTGCAGCACCCGCTCCAGGTAACGCCCCGGGGCAACCCAGCCCACCCGCAGGCCTGGGGCCAGGGTCTTGGAGAACGAGCTGCACAGCAACACGCGGCCATCGTTGTCGAACGACTTGACCGTACGCGGGCGCGGGTAGGTGTAGGCCAAGTCGCCGTAAACGTCATCTTCCAGAATGGCCACGTCGTAGCGCTGGGCGAGGCTCAGCAAAGCTTTCTTGCGGGCCTCGGGCATGATGTAGCCGAGGGGGTTGTTGCAACTTGGGGTGATCTGGATAAGTTTGATCGGCCACTGCTCAAGGGCCAGTTCCAGCGCTTGCAGGCTGATACCGGTGACCGGGTCGGTGGGGATCTCCAGCGCCTTCATGCCCAGGCCCTTCAGGGTTTGCATGGCGCCATGGAAGCTGGGCGAGTCCACCGCAACGATGTCGCCCGGCTCACACACCGCCCGGATGCTGCAGGACAGCGCCTCGTGGCAACCCGTGGTGATCACCAGGTCGGAGGGTGCCAGCCTGCAGCCCGAGTCCAGCACCAGGCGTGCCACCTGTTCGCGCAGGGCCAGGTTGCCGTGGATGTTGTCGTAATACAGGCCTGGCATGTCCTGGCGCCGGCTCAACTGGGCCAGGCTGCGCAGCAGTGGTTTGAGCGTTGGGGCTTCGATATCGGGCATGCCGCGGCCCAGCTGTATGACGTTCTGGCGCGGAGTGCTGCGCACCAGCTCAAGCACTTGTTCCCACTGGGAGATTTCCACCGGGCGCTGCGCCGGGCGGCTGACGGCCGGTAATGCCGGCAGTTGGCGATGGTCGTTGACGAAATAGCCGGACTTGGGCCTCGGCGAGACCATGCCTCCGTCCTCCAGCATGCGGTACGCCTGCTGCACGGTACTCAGGCTGACCCCATGTTCGGCACTCAAGGCACGTACCGAGGGCAGCCGCTGGCCAGGCTGGTAAAGGCCTTGTTCGATGCGGGCACCGAGCAGCTCGGCGAGGTTCAGGTAAAGGGTCACGGCATACTCCTGCGCTGACTTGGCGTAGCAACCGGTACAGATGAGCGGAAAATACAGCATTCAGTCGGCTTGCGGCCAATTCTGTATGGGAATAATAAGGCTGCATTGGCTCTGTATTGCCATCGCCCCCAACCCCCATGCTTTGCCCATGGATTCGGCACACGTGGAGGGCGCAGTGATGGCTGGGATGACTGATGTACGCTTGCAGCTTTTGGCAAAGGAATTGGAGGCGGGCCAGCAAGCCAGGGTATTCAATGCCCCGCAGGGGCTGGGCCGCTGGGGGCTGATGCTGCACCGCTGGCAGACCCGCAGAACGCTGTTGCAGCTGACCGACGACGAGCTACGCGACGTAGGGCTTAGCTGGGAGCAAGCCCGAACCGAAGGCCGCAAGCCCTTCTGGAAGGCGTGACGCTCCCCGCCCAACCTTCAAACCAGTTCCTTGAGCCGATGCCACAACATCCCCAACGCCAGCAATGGCGAGCGCAGGTGCTTGCCGCCAGGGAAGGTCATGTGCGGCACCTTGGCGAACAGGTCGAAGCGCCCGCTTTCCTGGCCGCTGATGGCCTCGCCCAACAGCCGCGCCGCAAGGTGGGTGGCATTGAGCCCATGGCCCGAATACGCCTGGGCGTAATACACGTTCGGCTGGCCCGCCAGGCGGCCCACTTGGGGCAGGCGATTGGCGCCGATGCCGATCATGCCACCCCACTGGTAGTCGATGCGCACATCGGCCAGTTGAGGGAACACCTTGAGCATCTTGGGGCGCATGTACGCAGCGATATCCCCAGGGTCGCGGCCGGAATAATGGCAGGCGCCGCCAAACAGCAGCCGCTGGTCGGCGCTCAGGCGGTAATAATCCAGTGCCACGCGCTGGTCGCACACCGCCATGTTCTGCGGCAACAAGGCGCGAGCACGTTCTTCACCCAACGGCTCGGTGGCGATGATGTAGCTACCGGCCGGCAGCACCTTGCCAGCCAGTTCGCGGTCCAGCCCGTTCAGGTAGGCGTTGCAGCACAGCACCAGGGTATTGGCACGCACCCGGCCTTGCGCGGTGTGCACCTGCACTTGGGGGCCGTAGTCGATCCGCGTGACTTCGGATTGTTCGTATAGGCGCACGCCCAGGCGGCTGGCCACGGCCGCTTCGCCCAAGGCCAGGTTGAGTGGGTGCAAGTGCCCCGAGCCCATGTCCACCAGCCCCCCCGCGTAGCAGTCGGCGCCTACCACGCTGTGGATATCGTCCTTGCCCACCAGGCGTAGCGCGTGGGCATAGCCCAGGCTGCGCAGATGCTCGGCTTCCTCGGCAAAACCATGCAGTTGCGAAGGTTTGTTCGCCAGGTCGCAGTAGCCCCACCTCAGGTCACAGGCAATGCCGTGCTGCTCCACGCGATCGCGCACGATCTGCACCGCCTCCAGCCCCATCAGTTGCAGGCTGCGCACACCCTGCTCGCCGAGCACCGGCAGAAACTGCTCCAGCCCGTGGCCAACCCCGCGTATCAGCTGCCCGCCGTTGCGCCCACTGGCGCCCCAGCCCAGCTTGCGGGCCTCCAGCAGGATGACCGAAAAGCCGCGCTCGGCCAGTTCGATGGCGGTGTTCAGGCCCGAGTAGCCTCCGCCCACAACGCATACATCGGCGCTGTGTTCGCCCTGCAGGAACGCGTGATCCGGGTGTGGCAAGCGGCTGGCGGCGTAGTAGGAGGCGGCGTGCTGCGCGCTGTGGATCATCGGGCTGGCCCTGAAGCTGGAGAGAGCGGCGAGGATAAGCTGTGCCGCGCAGGCGCGGCAACCAGCCAGGCCATGCCCGGTTTCGCGGTTAAAACTGCGAGGGCGGGGTATTCGGTGGGGCGGGTTTACCCGCGAATGGGCCTATAATCCACCCACTTCGTCAGCCTGTACTTCGCCATGCCCTGCAACCGCCACAAAATCCACTTCCTGCGCGAACTCATCCCCTCGTTCGAATGCGAACCTGGCTGCCACGATTGCTGCGGCCCGGTCACCACCTCCGCCCAGGAGATGGCCCGCCTGCCGCGCAAAACCCAGGCCGAACAGGACGCCGCACTGGAGCGGCTGGACTGCGTGCACCTGGGGCCTCAAGGTTGCACGGTGTACCAGGAGCGCCCGATGATCTGCCGCCTGTTCGGCACCACCCCGCGCCTGGCCTGCCCGCGTGGCCGGGGCCCGGAACCGATGATCGACCCCGCCGCCGAACAGCTGGTTCACCAGTTCATTGCCACCACCCGGCAGGTGCTGGTGTAGGGTCAGTCCGGGATCGGCAGGCAGAGGCTTTCCTTCACTTCTTCCATCACGATGTAGCTCTTGGACTCCCGCACGTGCGGCAGCTTCAGCAGGATATCGCCCAGCAGTTTGCGGTACGACGCCATCTCCGAGATGCGCGCCTTGACCAGGTAGTCGAAGTCGCCGGACACCAGGTGGCACTCCAGTACATGGGGCAGTTTGAGCACGGCGCGGCGGAACTCTTCGAACGTGTCGCCCGACTTGTAGTCCAGGCTGATTTCCACGAACACCAGCAGGCTGCCTTTGAGGTGCTGAGGGTTCAGGCGCGCGTTGTAGCCCATGATGATGCCTTCGCGCTCCAGGCGGCGAACACGCTCCGTGCAGGGGGTGGTCGAGAGCCCGACCTTTTCGCCCAGCTCGGTAAAGGAAATCCGCCCGTCGTTTTGCAGGATGCGCAGAATGTTGCGGTCAATCTTGTCCAGTTCACGCTTGCTCTGGTGCTGGGTTCTCATAGGGGATGCCCCTCCGTCAAAGGCGATTCTGCCGAGAATTCTCGCCAATATTAGGCTTTTATATAGTGAAATGCACTGGTCGCGAATTCCTATACTGCGCTCATCAATGGCCACCCAATAACAACCTGCGGCGTGCCGCGTGTGAGGAACAAGACGATGCGAGTTCTGGTACTTGGTAGCGGCGTGATCGGAACCGCCAGTGCCTATTACCTGGCCCGGCAAGGGTTCGACGTAACGGTGGTCGACCGCCAGCCTGCGGTGGCCATGGAAACCAGTTTTGCCAACGCCGGCCAGATCTCGCCCGGCTATGCCTCGCCCTGGGCTGCCCCGGGGGTGCCACTGAAGGCCATCAAGTGGTTGCTGGAACGCCACGCCCCGCTGGCCATCAAGCTCACTGGCGATGTTGATCAGTACCTGTGGATGGCGCAGATGCTGCGCAACTGCACCGCCAACCGCTATGCGGTGAACAAAGAGCGCATGGTGCGCCTGTCCGAGTACAGCCGCGACTGCCTGGACGAGCTGCGCGCTGAAACCGGCATTGCCTACGAGAACCGCAGCCTCGGTACCACCCAGTTGTTCCGCACCCAGGCCCAGGTGGATGCTGCGGCCAAGGACATCGCGGTGCTTGAGCAGTCTGGCGTGCCCTACGAACTGCTCGACCGCGACGGCATTGCCCGTGTGGAACCTGCGCTGGCCGGCGTAAAGGATATCCTGGCAGGTGCCTTGCGCCTGCCCAACGACCAGACCGGCGACTGCCAGCTGTTCACCAACAAGCTGGCAGAGATAGCCGTGAAGCTGGGCGTGGAGTTCCGCTTCGGCCAGGACATCCAGCGCCTGGATGCCGCCGGCGATCGCATCAACGGTGTGGTGATCGATGGCAAGCTGGAAACGGCCGATCGCTACGTGCTGGCGCTAGGCAGTTATTCGCCGCAGTTGCTCAAGCCGCTGGGTATCAAGGCGCCGGTTTACCCGCTCAAGGGCTACTCGTTGACTGTGCCGATCACCAACGCTGAAATGGCGCCCACATCGACCATTCTGGATGAAACCTACAAAGTGGCGATCACCCGGTTCGATAACCGTATTCGCGTGGGCGGCATGGCCGAAATCGCCGGTTTTGACCTGTCGCTGAACCCGCGTCGGCGCGAAACGCTGGAGATGATCGTCAACGACCTTTATCCTCGCGGCGGTGATCTTGGCCAGGCCAGTTTCTGGACCGGCCTGCGCCCGGCTACGCCGGACGGTACCCCGATTGTGGGCGCGACGGCGTTCCGCAACCTGTTCCTGAACACCGGGCACGGTACGCTGGGCTGGACCATGGCGTGTGGCTCGGGGCGCCTGTTGGCGGACCTGATTGCACGCAAGCAGCCGCAGATCAGCGCCGAAGGGCTGGACATTTCGCGCTACGGCAGTGGCCGGGAAGTGGCCAGGCAGGGGCATGCTGCACCCGCTCACCAGCAGTAAGTGCGCCTGTGCCGGCCTCATCGCCGGCATGCTGGCTCCCGCAGCCACCTTGCATTGCCTGAGGCCGGTGCAACCCGCTGTGGGAGCTGGCTTGCCAGCGCGAAACCAATACCGTTTTCAACCTGAATCACCAGAAGGCAGCCGCCATGCGCCCCGCCCGCGCCCTGATCGACCTCCAGGCCCTGCGCCACAATTACCGTCTGGCCCGTGAACTCACCGGTGCCAGAGCCCTTGCCGTGATCAAGGCTGATGCCTATGGCCATGGCGCCGTGCGCTGCGCCCTGGCACTGGAAGCCGAAGCCGATGGCTTCGCCGTGGCCTGTATCGAAGAGGCCCTGGAACTGCGCGCCGCGGGCATCAAGGCGCCTGTGCTGTTGCTGGAAGGTTTTTTCGAAGCCAGCGAGCTGGCCCTTATCGCCGAGCATGACCTGTGGTGTGCCGTGCATTCGCTGTGGCAGCTGGAGGCCATCGAGAACACCCCGGTGCACAAGCCCATCACCGTCTGGCTCAAGCTGGACAGCGGCATGCACCGCGTTGGCCTGCACGCCAAGGACTACCACGACGCCTACCAGCGGCTGCTGGCCACCGGCAAGGTCGCACGCATCGTGCTGATGACCCACTTCGCCCGGGCCGATGAGCTTGAAGCCGACGCCACTGCCCGCCAGATCGCCGTATTCGAGGCGGCCCGGGAGGGCCTGGCAGCCGAGTGCAGCCTGCGCAACTCGCCAGGTGTTCTGGGTTGGCCGCAGGCTCAGGGCGACTGGGTACGGCCCGGCCTGATGCTGTATGGCGCCACGCCGTTCGACGCCGCCCAGCCTCAGGCGCAGCGCCTGCAGCCGGTCATGACCCTCCAATCGCGGATCATCAGCGTGCGTGAACTGCCTGCAGGCGAGCCGGTGGGCTATGGCGCCAAGTTCGTCAGCAACCGGCCCACACGGGTTGGCGTGGTCGCCATGGGCTACGCCGACGGTTACCCGCGGCAGGCACCCAATGGCACACCTGTGCTGGTGGCCGGCACGCGCGCGCAACTGATTGGCCGGGTGTCGATGGACATGCTCAGCGTGGACCTTACCGACGTGCCCCATGCCAACCTGGGCAGCCCGGTGGAGCTGTGGGGCAAGCAGGTGCTGGCCAGTGAAGTGGCTGGCCATGCGGGCCTGATCCCGTATCAGGTGTTCTGCAACGTCAAGCGCGTGCCGCTGGAATACTGCGGCGAGTAGGGGTGCCGTAATGAATGGCGTTGGGGCGGTGTGTTGTAAATACTGAACGGCGTTGCCATGATATCGTTCACATCCACCCCCCCACACCGTCTCAGGAGGCTCCAGCTTTGGACGTCGGCGAACGACTGCAAGCCATCCGCAAGCTCAAGGGCCTGTCCCAGCGTGAACTCGCCAAGCGTGCCGGGGTGACCAACAGCACGATCTCGATGATCGAGAAGAACAGTGTCAGCCCTTCGATCAGCTCCCTGCGCAAGGTGCTCAGTGGCATACCCATGTCCATGGTCGAGTTCTTTTCCGTGGAGCTCGAGCCTGAAAGCCCGGCACAGATCGTGTACAAGGCCCATGAGCTGATCGACATCTCCGATGGTGCCGTCACCATGAAGCTGGTTGGCAAGTCGCACCCCAACCGTGCCATCGCCTTTCTCACCGAGGTCTACCCGCCAGGTGCCGATACCGGCGCAGAAATGCTGACCCATGACGGCGAAGAAACCGGCATTCTGCTGGAAGGCCGCCTGGAACTGGTCGTTGGCACCGAGCTGTTCATCCTCGAAGCAGGCGACAGCTACTACTTCGAAAGCACCCGCCCGCACCGTTTTCGCAACCCCTACGACCAGCCAGCACGGCTGATCAGCGCGGCAACGCCTTCAAACTTTTGATCCAGCGCAGTGCATTGTTTCGCCAATACCCCTTTCCGGTGTAGGGTCGTTTCCCGCCCTTATGGTTACCGCTATACTTTTCAGCGCTCGAGGATCCGTGGCCGCGAGCATGATTAGCCACCATGAGGGTGTTCGCGTGAACCAAATCAAGAAGATGCTGGCCCTACCAGCCGCCTTACTCGCCCTCTGGGCAATGAGCGCAACCGCTGCAACCAACGACGATATTGCCAAGCGCCTGGCGCCGGTAGGCCAGGTGTGTGTTCAGGGCCAGGAATGCAAAGGCATGGAAGTGGCCGCCACAGCAGGCGGTGGGGCCGCCAAAACGCCGGATGACATCATCGCCAAGCACTGCAACGCCTGCCATGGCACTGGCTTGCTGGGCGCGCCGAAGGTGGGCGATACCGCAGCCTGGAAAGAGCGCGCTGACCACCAGGGTGGGCTGGATGGCATCCTGGCCAAGGCCATCACCGGCATCAACGCCATGCCGCCCAAAGGCACCTGCGCCGATTGCTCGGATGACGACCTGAAAGCCGCCATCAAGAAGATGTCCGGCCTGTAGGGCACCGCGTTATTGCACGAAGCCCGCCGCCGATGGCGGGTTTTGTTTTTGCGGGGTGCTGCAACGCCACGGCAACCAATGCTGCCCGCCTTCTGTCCAACCCCGTGAACCCATGGGTGACTCAGGAGGCCCCCGATGCACCTCTGCTCTGTCGAACATGCCGTCGACCAGGTGCTGTCGCGCCTGCCGGCCCATATCCATATGGGCCTGCCGCTGGGCCTGGGCAAGCCCAACGCGTTCGTCAACGCCCTCTATGCCCGGGTGCGCGAGCTGCCCGAGCGGCAGCTTACCCTCTACACCGCGTTGTCCCTCGGCCGGCCACCGCTGGGCGATGGCCTGCAACGGCGCTTTCTCGAACCCTTCGTCGAGCGTGTCTTCGCCGACTATGAAGAGCTCGATTACCTGGCCGACCTGCGTAACGACAGCCTGCCGCCGAACATTCGTGTGGAGCAGTTCTTCATGCAGCCGGGCAGCCTGCTGCACAGCGAGCCGGCCCAGCAGGACTACGTCAGCAGCAATTACAGCCACGCCGCCCGGGATATCAACGCCAAGGGCCTGAACCTGATCGCGCAACTGGTAGCCGCCACGCCAGAACGGCCTGTGCACCTGAGCCTGGCCTGCAACCCCGACATCACCCTGGACTTGCTGCCCATGGTCGAGCGCCGGCGTGCAGCAGGCGAAACCATCCTCATGCTCGGCCAGGTGCATGCCCAGCTGCCCTACATGCCAGGCGACGCAGAGCTGCCGATGGATGCCTTCGACCTGCTGCTGGATGAGGCCGAGCAGCGGCGCCTGTTTTCCACGCCCAACATGCCGGTCAATACCCAGGACCACTGCATTGGCCTGCACGCCAGCAGCCTGGTGCGCGATGGTGGCACCTTGCAGATTGGTATTGGCGCCATGGGCGACGCGGTAGCGGCGGCGCTGCTGGCGCGTCAGGCCGATAATGTCGCCTATCGTGAGGCGATGGATGCGTTGGGGGCCGGGGCCTGGCAGCCGTTGATCGAGCGAGAAGGCGGTCTGGCCCCGCTCGATGAGGGCCTTTACGGCTGCAGCGAGATGTTCGTCAACGGCCTGCTGGAACTGGCCGATGCGGGCCTGCTGCGACGTACTGCAGACGAGCAGGAGGTGGTGCTGCACGGTGGGTTTTTCCTTGGGCCCCAGTCGTTTTACCAGCGCCTGCGTGACATGCCCCTGGAGCAGCGTGCACGGTTTGCCATGACGGCCATCAGCTTCGTCAACGAACTGTATGGCGATGAAGCCCTGAAGCGTCGCCAGCGCCGTGATGCGCGGTTCATCAACACGGCATTCGGCATGACCCTGCTGGGCGCCGGTGTGGCGGACCAGCTGGAAGACGGGCGCGTGCTCAGCGGGGTAGGCGGGCAGTACAACTTCGTCGCCCAGGGCCATGCGCTGGAGGGCGGCCGCTCGATACTGCTGCTGCGCAGCTGGCGGGAGGCAGGTGGTGAGGTCACCTCTAACCTGTTCTGGCGCTACGGCCACTGCACCATCCCCCGGCACCTGCGCGACATTGTGGTCACCGAGTATGGGGTTGCCGACCTGCGGGGGCAGACCGACAGTGAGGTGATTGCGCGGTTGCTGGCCGTGTGCGACTCACGTTTTCAGCAGGCGCTGATCGAAGAGGCGAAAAGCGCTGGCAAGCTGGCCAAAAGTTTCCAGCTGGACACGCGCTTCACGCACAACACCCCTGAACGCCTGGAGGCGATTCGCGCACAGCACAGCCAGCTGTTTGCCGAGTACCCGCTGGGTACCGACTTCACCGATGTGGAGCAGGACTTGCTGCGGGCACTTGGCTGGTTGAAGAGCAAGTTCAAGCTGAGCGAAGTGCTGGCGCTGGGCAAGGCAACCCTCGATGCGCCCGGGCCGGAAGGTTATGAGGCGCATCTGGCGCGCATGGCGCTGGAGCAGCCCGACGGCCTGAAAGAAGACCTTTACCAGCGCTTGTTGCTGGCCGCCCTCGCCGCCACAGCGCCCTAGAAATGCGCCGTGCCCGGTCGGTGTGGGGGCACCCGCGAACACCGGCGGGGCCGGTGCCAGGCGGCGCCCGTTCAGGCCCTTACTCGATGAACGTCACCACGCCACCGGCCAACGACTTCACCCGCGCCAGCGACTCGACGCGATAGCCCTGGCTGTCCAGTTCGGCACGCCCACCCTGGAACGATTTCTCGATGACGATGCCCAGGCCAGCCACGGTTGCCCCGGCCTGCTTGATGATCGAGATCAGCGCCTGCGACGCCTTGCCATTCGCCAGGAAGTCATCGATTACCAGCACGCGGTCGTTGCTGTTGAGGTGGCGGGGCGAAATGGCCACGGTGTTCTCGGTCTGCTTGGTGAACGAGTAAACCGATGCCGTCAGCAGGTTCTCGGTCAGCGTCAGCGACTGGTGCTTGCGGGCAAAGATCACCGGCACGCCCAGTTTCAAGCCGGTCATCACCGCCGGGGCAATGCCCGAGGCTTCAATGGTGACGATCTTGGTCACACCGGCGTCGGCGAACAGGCGGGCGAACTCGTCACCGATCAGTTGCATCAGCGCGGGGTCGATCTGGTGGTTGAGAAACGCATCGACTTTGAGAACCTGATCGGAAAGCACGATGCCTTCTTCGCGAATCTTCTGATGCAGTGCTTCCACTATGGTATTCCTCGATGTAACAAAGGTGGCCGCAAACAGCGGCAGCGTTTAAGAGTAATGGTTGATCAGCGTTTGAGCATTGCCCGGATGTCGGCCAGGGCATTGTTGCCGCGTGCGGCCTTGACCTCGACCGGGGCATCGTCCAGGCCTTCCCAGGCCAGGTCTTCCGGGGGCAGTTCGTCGAGGAAGCGGCTGGGCGTACAGTCGATGATTTCCCCGTACTGCTTGCGTTTGGCGGCAAAGGTGAAGGCCAGGGTCTGGCGCGCGCGGGTGATGCCCACGTAAGCCAGGCGGCGCTCTTCCTCGATGGTGTCGGCCTCGATGCTGGAGCGGTGCGGGAGGATTTCTTCCTCCATGCCCATGATGAACACGTACGGGAACTCGAGCCCCTTGGACGCGTGCAGGGTCATCATCTGCACCCCTTCGGCGTTTTCTTCCTCTTCCTGCTGGCGCTCGAGCATGTCGCGCAGCACCAGCTTGCCGATGGCGTCCTCGATGGTCATGTCACCCTCTTCGTCCTTCTCGAGGGTGTTTTTCAGTGCGTCGACCAGGAACCAGACGTTGCTGATACGAAACTCGGCCGCCTTGTCGCTGGCGGTCTGCTGGCGAATCCAGTTTTCGTAGTCGATGTCGCGGATCATTTCGTGCAGCGCGGCAATCGGGTCGTCCAGCGCGACCTTCTGGCGCACACCGTCCAGCCAGTGCTTGAAGCGCTGCAGGCGCTCGGTGTAGCGGGCGTCCAGGTGCTCACCCAGGCCAAGCTCCTCGCTGGCAGCGTACATCGACGTGCCGCGCTCGGTGGCGTAGTTGCCAAGCTTTTCCAGGGTGGTGGAACCGATCTCCCGGCGGGGGACGTTGATGACCCGCAGGTAGGCGTTGTCATCGTCCGGGTTCACCAGCAGGCGCAGGTAGGCCATGAGGTCCTTGACCTCCTGGCGACCAAAGAAGCTGTTGCCACCCGACAGGCGATAGGGCACCTGGTGGTGCTGCAGTTTCAGCTCGATCAGCTTGGCCTGGTAGTTGCCACGGTACAGGATGGCAAAGTCGCTGTAGGGGCGGTCGGTGCGCAGGTGCAGCGTGAGGATTTCCATGGCCACGCGCTCGGCTTCGGCTTCCTCGTTCTTGCAGCGGATGACGCGGATCTCGTCACCTACGCCCATTTCGCTCCACAACTGCTTCTCGAACGCATGGGGGTTGTTGGCAATGAGCACGTTGGCGCAGCGCAGGATGCGGCTGGTGGAGCGGTAGTTCTGCTCCAGCATGACCACTTTCAAGGAAGGGTAGTCCTCCTTGAGCAGCATCAGGTTTTCCGGACGCGCGCCGCGCCAGGCGTAGATCGACTGATCGTCGTCGCCCACCACGGTGAACTGGTTGCGCATGCCGATCAGCATCTTCACCAGCAGGTACTGGCTGGCGTTGGTGTCCTGGTATTCGTCCACCAGCAGGTAGCGCACGCGGTTCTGCCAGCGTTCCAGCACCTCGGGGTGCTCCTGGAACAGCTTTACCGGCTGCAGGATAAGGTCGTCGAAATCCACCGCGTTGAACGCCTTGAGCGTGCGCTGGTAGTGGGTATAGACGATGGCGGCGGTTTGTTCACGCGGGTTGCGCGCCTTTTCCAGGGCCTCGGGTGGCAGGATCAGGTCGTTCTTCCAGGCACCGATCATGTTCTTGATCTCGTCGATGCCGTCGTCGCCGGAGTACTCCTTCTGCATGATGTCCGACAGCAATGCCTTGATGTCGGACTCATCGAAGATCGAGAAGCCTGGCTTGTAGCCCAGCTTGCCGTGCTCCTTGCGGATGATGTTCAGGCCCAGGTTGTGGAACGTGCACACCGTGAGCCCGCGGCCTTCCCCCGGGCGCAGCAGGGTCCCGACCCGCTCTTTCATCTCGCGGGCGGCCTTGTTGGTGAAGGTCATCGCCACGATGTACTGGGCACGGATGCCGCAGTTCTGGATGAGGTGGGCAATCTTGCGCGTGATCACGCTGGTCTTGCCCGAGCCTGCACCGGCGAGCACCAATAGAGGGCCGCCGACATAGTCACGGGCTTCCTGCTGCCGGGGATTGAGTCGGGACATGCTAGAAACCGGGGGTCGCCAGAAAATAGCCGCGCATTCTATCAGGCATGGGCCTATTGTGGCGCGACCGTCTGACGCGCGAGTCAGACTTTTGCAGCATCATTAGTGGCACTAATGGTTGCAGCTGAAAAAATCGTATTTGCCGGGTGGTCAGGATTCGCGCACGATGCACGACAAAATACGTCGGAATGACATCACACAAGAACATGTTTAAAAGTGAAAATCATTTTCATTAAATGCAGTAATATGGCCACCGTTCATCGTTGCACCGTAAAGCTTTAAGGAGCCCCCTTGCCTACGCCTGTCGAACCTCTGCGTTTGCTGCTGTTGGCCAATGAGCCGGAATGGGCCACTTTGCTGCACGCGTGCATGCCTGCCTTGCGCGGTACAACCGTGCTGGTAACGGCACCCAGCTGGGAGGCGGTCGACAGCCTGTTCAGCCAGGACCGCCAGGCGATCGTGCTGGCGACCCCGGCCCTGTTGCCGGCGGCGGGCCGGTGCGAGCTGCCCACCATCTTGTTGCTGAACGACGAACCTGAAACGGTGCCAGCGGGTGTCAGCGATTGGCTGGTCAGTGACCAGCTCAGTGCCCACACCCTGCGCCGCTGCCTGCGCCATGTGCGCGAGCGGGGTGTGCTGGTGGCCACCTTGCAGCGCCTGGCAGAGCAGGACCCCCTCACCGGTATAGCCAACCGCCAGGGTTTCCAGGCGCTGCTCACTGCTCGCCTGGCCGAAAACGAAGGCCGCGGCCTGGCCCTGGGCCACCTGGACCTGGACAACTTCCGCCACGTCAACGATGCCCTGGGCCACCAAAGTGGGGACAGGCTGATCCTGCAGGTGGTCAACCGCCTGACCCACCAGCTGGAAGCCGGCGACCAGCTGGCGCGGTTGGGCAGTGACGAGTTCGCCCTGCTCATCGACACCCGCCGCGACCCCAAACGCGCCGAGTGGATGGCCGAACGCATCATCGAGGCGCTGGCCGAACCCTACTGGATCGACGGTGAAAGCCTGCTGCTGGGCTGCAGCCTGGGCCTGGCACATGCCCGCGCCCAAGGTGGGGCCGACCCGCTGATGTGGCACGCCCACATCGCCATGCGCCAGGCCAAAGGCAGCCAGGGCTGCACGTACCATGTCTTCAACGAGCGCATAAACCGCAATGCCCGCAGCCTGGCAGACCTGGAAAGCGAGCTGCGCCGTGCCCTGCGCCGCGATGAGCTGGAGCTGCACTACCAGCCGCGGCTGAACCTGGCGGACGGCCACATCGTCGGCCTGGAGGCCTTGGTGCGCTGGCGTCATGCCGAGCGTGGCCTGTTGCCTCCCAGCGAGTTTGTGCCCCTGGCCGAGCAGAGCGGCCTGATCGTGCCATTGGGCTACTGGGTCATCGCCCGTGCGCTTCGGGACATGCAGGCGCTGCGAGCCGCCGGGCTGGAGCCGCTGCACATGGCCGTCAACCTGAGTTTCCGCCAGTTTCAGGACAGCCAGTTGCTGGCCACCTTGAGCCGGCTCATTCAGGAATATAGCGTCGATGCCCGCTGGCTGGAATTCGAACTGACCGAAACGGCCGTAATGCGCCGCAACGAGCTGGTGCGCCAGACCATGGACGCCTTGGGGCGCCTTGGCGTGCGCTTCTCGCTGGATGACTTCGGCACCGGGTTTTCGTCATTCGTGCACCTCAACAGCCTGCCCATCGCCCTGCTCAAGGTGGACCGCAGCTTCGTCGCCGAGATGGAAATGCGCGAAGAAAACCGCAAGCTGGTGCACGCCATGATCAACCTGGCCCACAACCTCAACCTGGAGGTGGTGGCTGAAGGGGTGGAAAGCGACGAGCAACTCGGCTTGTTGCGGGGCTTTGGCTGTGACCAGGTGCAAGGTTTTCTGGTCAGCAAGCCATTGCCCGTGGACGAACTGATGGCGTTTCTGTCGCAGTGCCAGCAGGCCGAGGCCGGCTAGCCGGCTTTACCCAGCATGCGCTTCATTCGCCATTCAAAGCCGAACGTAAGCGCCACCGCTGCACACGCCAGGCCCAATGCCAGGCCCCACCAGACGCCGACCGCGCCGCCGCCCAGGGTAAAGGTGAACAGCCAGGCGCTTGGCGCGCCCACCAGCCAATAGCACACCAGCCCGATCAGGAACGTGGTCTTGGCGTCTTTCAGCCCGCGGATCGAACCCATGGCGATGGTCTGCATGCCGTCGAACAGCTCGAACCAGGCGGCCACCATCAACAACTGCACGGCCAGCTGGAAGATCGCCGCGAACGCAGGGTCATTCCGGTCGATGAACAGCCCCACCAGGGCGTCGGGCAGCAGCCAGAACAGCGCGGCGAAGGCGAACATGATCAGGCCCCCCAGGCCGATGCCAATCCGCCCGGCGCTGCGGGCTGCCAGCAGGTTGCCCGCACCGAAGTACAGGCCCACACGCATGGTCACGGCGTAGGAAAGGCCGGTCGGCACCATGAACGCGGTGGACACGATCTGCAGGGCGATCTGGTGCGCGGCCAGCTCCGTGCTGCCCAGCACGCCCATGCACAGCGCCGCGAATGCGAACAGCCCCACCTCCACCATGTAGGTGCCACCAATCGGCAGCCCCAGCCGCCACAGCTCGCGCAACGCCGGCAGCGACGGGCGGGACAGGCCTTTGCGCAGTGGGTAGGCGGCGTAGGCCGGGTGCCAGCGGATGTACAGCGCCAGGGCAATGGCCATGCCCATCGACACCACGGCAGTTACCAGCCCGATGCCCATCAGGCCGAGCTTCGGCAGGCCGAACATGCCTTCGATTAAAGCAACGTTCAGCAGGTAGTTGAGCACCGTACCCACCAGGCTGATCACCATCACCGGTGCCGAACGGCCCAGGGCGCTGGTAAACCCGCGCAACGCCATGAATGTGAGGTAGCCGGGCAGGGCCAGGGGTAGCAGGGTCAGGAACTCGGCGGCCGAGGCCACGTTCTCGGGCTTTTGCCCGAACAGCAGCAGCGCCGGCTCCAGGTTCCACAGCACCAGCGCCGCAAACAGCGCCAGGCCCCATGCCAGCCACAGACCGTTCTGGGCCAGGCGCGTGGCCCCTTCGATGTCGTTACCGCCCTTGCGGATGGCCACCAGCGTGCCGACCGCCGCGATCACGCCAAGGCAGAAGATCGACACGAACGAGTAGCTCGCCGCACCCAGGCCGCCACCGGCCAAGGCCTGTGGGCTGATGCGGGCCATCATCAGGGTGTCGGTGAGTACCATCAGCATGTGCGCCAACTGCGAGGTGATCAGCGGGCCTGCCAGGCGCAGCAATGCCTTGAACTCGGTAGTGGGGGCGACGTGCATGGGGCGGTCCTTGGTGATGACAGGCGGGAACGAAGGGCGATTCTGAGGCCTGGGTCAGCTTTGCACAAAAGGATAAATGCGATCATTGGCATGAGTCTGACTCATGCATGTAAGCTTCCTGATCATTTGCCCCAAGGGCCCGTGTGCCAGGAGCCTCATGCAACGCAAGCTGCCTCCCCTCTATGCCCTGCGCGCATTCGAAGCCGCAGCGCGGCTGAACTCGTTCACCCGTGCCGGCGAAGAACTGTCCATTACCCAGAGCGCAGTCAGCCGGCACATTCGCACGCTGGAGGATCACTTTGCCTGCCGCTTGTTCATGCGCAGTGGCCGCAGCCTGCAACTGACCGAAGCTGCACGGGTGTTGCTACCGGGTGTGCGGGAAGGCTTTGCCGCGCTTGAGCGTGCCTGTGACACGTTGCGCGGTGAAGACGACATGCTGCGCATGAAGGCGCCGTCCACCCTGACCATGCGCTGGTTGCTGGCCCGGCTGAGCCGCTTCCGCCGGCTGCAGCCTGGCAACGAAGTGCAACTGACCAGTGCCTGGATGGACGTCGACCATGTGGACTTCAACCAGGAACCCTTCGATTGCGCGGTGCTGCTGGGCGATGGGGTGTTCCCGGCAGAGTGGGAGGTGCGCAAGCTGTTCCCCGAACTGCTGGTGCCGGTGGGCGCACCAGGGCTGCTGGATGACGGGCCCTGGACCGCGGCGCGCCTGGCGAGCAGCGAGCTGCTGCACCCTACGATGGACAAGCGCGACTGGCGGGTATGGCTGGAGCGCCTGGGCCTGGGTGGCAAGGTTTCGCTCAAGGGCGGGCAGGTGTTCGACACCCTTGAACTGGGCATGATTGCGGCGGCCCGTGGCTACGGTGTTTCTATCGGCGACCTGATGATGGTGGCCGAAGATGTGGCGCAGGGGCGCATGAGCCTGCCATGGCCGACAGCGGTACCCAGCGGCATGGACTACTACCTGGTATGGCCGCGCACACGGCCGGGCGGCGAGCGGCTACGCCGCCTGAGCGCCTTTCTGCAAGCAGAGGTGGCTGCCATGGCGCTACCCGAAGTGGCGATCCTGCCAGCCCTCTGATTGCGAGCGGTATATCCCGGCCCGGCACTCAAGTATTCAGCAGCGACGCCGATCAAGTGGCACCAGCGTCCCGGAAGAGGGCGCGCTTCCCGTCGAATAGAAGCGGGCGGTCAGCGTGATCAGGATGATCCCGGCCTCTTGCCAGGAGCTTCCCCATGCCTCAACCGCGTGCACGAATTGCCTCGCAACTCGGTATCGCCCTCGCCATCGTGCTGGCGCTGGTGATTTCCGGCAGTACCCTTTTTGCCCTGCGTTCACTGGACGATGCCAACCTCGCCACGCGCCAGGCCCACCTGGCCAGTGAGGCGCGCTTGCTGGCCGACCAGCTTGACACGTTCCACGGCTCGCTCAAGGACAATACCCAGCGCCTGAGCGGCCTGTTCGAGCGCCGCTTCGCGTCTGGGCTGTCGCTGCATACAGGGCAGACCGTGCAGGTCGCAGGCCAGGCAACGCCGGCCCTGTACCTGGGCGATCAGCTGTTGAACAACGACTTCCAGCAGGTAGACGACTTCCAGCAGATGACTGCCGGTATCGCCACGGTGTTTGTGCGCAGCGGCGACGATTTCGTGCGCATCAGCACCAACCTGAAGAAACAGGACGGCAGCCGCGCTATCGGTACCCAGCTCGACCGCCAGCACCCGGCCTACGCCAAGCTGCTGGCCGGGCAGATGTACGTTGGCCGCGCCGTGTTGTTCGACCGCAACTACATGACGCGCTACGTGCCGATGACCGACGGCAATGGCCGGGTGATCGCGGTGCTGTTCGTGGGTTTCGACTATACCGATGCGCAGAATGCCCAGTTCGCCAACCTCAAACGCTTCCGCATTGGCCAGACCGGTTCGTTGGCACTGCAGGATGAAAAGGGCCAGTGGCTGGTGCCGCCGGCCAATGCCGAGCAACCGCTGTACAGCGCCACCGCGCCCTTTGCCGAAGGGCCCTGGACAGTGGTTGCGAGCATGCCACTGGCGGAGATCCGCGAGGTGACCTGGAGCGTAGGCCTGCGCCTTGCCATCGGCAGCCTGCTGGCCATGCTCATGGCTGTGGTTGCCACGCTGTGGTTGCTCAGGCGCAAGCTGCGCCCGCTGGACGACCTGGTGCGCCAGGCCGAAGCGCTCGGGGCGGGTGACCTGAACGCACGGCTGAACGTGACCAGCCACGATGAAATCGGGCAGTTGGCGCGCAGCTTCAACAAGATGGGTGAAGCCCTCTCGAACATGGTCGAGCATATTCGCAGTGCTTCCGAGCAGGTCAGCACCCGGGCCCGTTCGCTGTCTGGCCTCTCGGCTGGCGCCTGCGAGGGCATGGACCAGCAATCAGGCGAAATCACCAGCATGGCAGGCGCGGTGGAAGAGTTCAGCGCCACCTCCATGAACATCGCCGACAACATGGCGGGCACCGAGCGCATGGCCCGCGACAATGCCCAGCAGACCCGCGTGGGCCGCGGCGCCATGGAAGAAGCGTCGCACTCGCTCACGCAGATTGCCGATGCCCTCGGTGGTACCGCCACGGTGATGAACAGCCTGGGTGCGCGTTCGCAGGAGATCGGCAGCATCATCAGCGTCATCACCGCCATCGCTGAGCAGACCAACCTGCTGGCCTTGAACGCTGCCATCGAAGCGGCCCGTGCCGGTGAGCAGGGGCGCGGCTTTGCAGTGGTGGCTGACGAGGTGCGTGGGTTGGCAGCGCGAACCCGCCAGGCCACGGATGAAATCTCCGGCATGATCACCAGCATCCAGCAGCAGACCGGGCACGCCATCACCACGCTGGAGCAGAGCAACCAGCTGATGCAGGACGGCCTGGCGCGCAACGGCAAAGTCGCGCAGGCACTCGCCCGCATCGACGAACAAAGCCGCGCGGCGGGTGAGCAGTTTGCCGTGATCAGTACGGCGACCCAGGAGCAGAGCAGCACTGCGACCGTGCTGAGCCGCAACTTGCAGAGCATCGCCCAGGCCAACGGTGAACAGCGCGAGGTGGCCAACGAGCTGGCATTCACAGCGCGGGAGCTGGAAGGGCTGGCAGCGCAGCTGCGTCAGGAAGTGGACCGCTTCCGCTGAAACGGTGGGGCGCCCCAGGCGCCCCCTTCGATCTGCTGCCTTACAGCGATGCCAGGCTCAGCGCCTGCGCACACGCCTGCAGCGAGCGGCGCTCGCTTTGCGCGTACAGCGCCAGCTCATCCTGCACCTGCAACCCCAGCGCTGCTTCGAAGGCCGCACGGTTGGCGTTGCTGCCGTACTCGGCCTGGGCATCGTCGCCCAGGTTGGACTGGAAGATCCCGGCGGCGCTTACGGGCAGGAAATCCTCGTACACCAGTGCCTCGAAATGCACGTGGCCTGCGTCGATCAGCCCTTGCAGGGTAGTGGGCCTGCCTTGTTGATCGCGCGCAGCCAGGCCTTTCTCGGTAGCGAAGTAGCGGAAGTACGCCAGGCCCTGCTCACGCATCTGCGCCAGGTCGTCCGGGAAGGCGGCGAAGGTGTCGGTAAGCATTGCCATGTATTGCGCGGCATTGGCCTCGGCGGGGGCGCCACCCAGTGCGGCGCGGGTGGCGTCGAGCAGCTTGTCGTAGAGCTGGCGCCCCTTCGGCGTCAGCGCCGCGCCACGTTGCTCGATTTCCCCAAAGCGCGCGGTGTGGCTGCCTTCGCTACCGTGCTGGCCGCTGAATGCGACCTTTTCCTGCAGGGCCTTGAAGCTGGTCTGGCGCAGCAGAATCGGGTGGCGGCGGGGCGGGGGGCCTTCGACCACCGCCTTGGGCGTGATGCCCTTGGCCGGCATGCCGAGCTGGATGGCATCGATGTCCAGGGTGCGCGGGGTGAGGTGGTTGATATGCGGGCCCTTGAACGCCACCACATCGGCAATCAGGCGGTGCTGGTCGTGCAACTGCTGGTACTGTTCGGCGGTGACGGTGGCGTCCCGGTGCCAGCGGAAGGTGTGCAGGGCTTCCTGTACGAAAGCCTGGGCATCTGCGGTGTTCAGGCCGCCATCGCGTTCATGCTGCTCGATCAGCTGGAGTGCGCGAGGGGTGAAGATCTGGCGTTTGGCCAGGATACCCTGGGCCATTTCGCGCAACTGCAGGTTGTCGATCAGCTCCAGGCGCAGCAGCGAAGTGAAAACGCGGAACGGGCTGACGTGCAGAGACTGCTCATGCACGGCACGGAACGCGGTGGAGTGCACGGGCACCCCGGCACTGCTGAGGTCGTAGTAGCCCACCGGCTGCATGCCCATGACCGCAAAAAGGCGGGCGATGGTCGCCAGCTCCTCGGCCGTACCCACCCGGATGGCACCATGGCGTTCATGGTCCAGCCGCTCGATTTCCCCCGTCCAGCGCAGGGCCTGCGCCACGTCTGGCTGTTGGGCCATGACCTGCTGGTTGATTTCGCTCACCAACGCCAGCAGCGTGCCGTACAGCGGCACTTCCTGTTTGTACATGAGCGACATGGCGGCAGAGAACTGCGCGCGGATGCTGTCGGGGCTGACGAAATCGTGGGCGGGCATCGCTAGCTTCCTGGTTGGGTTTGGACACTTACATGAAAGCTGGGAATGTACCGCGCTCACAAGCGAAAAAAAGTGAATGGGTCATTCCTTTTTTGATCGACCTGGTGGCGCGAGCTTGTCTTCAATCACTCAGCAAGCCTGAAGCTGCTCGCCAATCCACTCCACCAACGCCCGCACCTTGGGCACCTCTGCGGCATGCTCGGCATACGCCAGGTAGTGTGCCCCCGTGCTGCGCATGGCATGGCGCCACGGCACTACCAGGCTACCTTCGGCCAGTTCCTTGGCTGCCAGGTATCGCGGCACCAGCGCCACCCCACACCCTGCCTGCGCTGCGCTCAATGCCATGTAGAACGTGTCGAAACGCGGGCCGTGGTAGGCACTTACACTTTGCAGGCCCAACTCGTCGAACCATTCGTGCCAGGCCTCGGGCCGCGAAGTGCTCTGCAGCAGCACCAGGTCCGCAAGCTGCGCCGCGTGCTCAAGTGTGCGGCCGGCCAGCAGTTCAGGCGCACACACCGGCACCACCTCTTCGCGGAACAGCTCCACGCAGGTGGCCCCCGGCCACGTGCCCTGGCCGTAGAAGAACACCACGTCCGCCGAGCCCTGCAACAGGGCGAACGGTTCCATTTCGTTGCGGATGTCCAGGTGGATGTTGCTGTGCCTTTTGCCAAAGCCCTTGAGGTGAGGGATGAGCCAACGCACGCCAAAACTCGGTTGAGTGGCTACCTTCAATATTTCGGTCTGCTCGCCATAGGTGAGCACGTAGCGGCTGGACATATCCACCTGGGTAAGAATCTTGTTCACTTCGGCCAGGTAAAGGCTGCCCGCCGGCGTGAGCTGCAGGCGCCGGCGGATGCGCAGGAACAGGTGGTGGCGCAACAGGTCTTCGAGCTGCGCCACCTGTTTGCTGACTGCACTCTGGGTCAGGTGCAGCTCTTCGGCAGCGCGGGTGAAGCTGAGGTGACGGGCTGCAGCTTCGAAGCACTGCAGGGCGGTCATGGAAGGCACCAGGCGTTTTGACATAGCGTTCTCAGTGGCTCAGATCATTACCTGGGGGAATGATATGCGGAATAAAGGTCGTTTGTTGCACCGAAGTGATCGGATTAATACTGATCCACATCATTTTCCAACCTGTCATCCGATGTAGGAGTACACCAATGGTTGCCGCACTGCTCAAGCGCCTGGGGGTTGCCGCCGAGGCTCATACCCAGGGCGATTACCCTGTTTACACGCCCATCGATGGCAGCCAGATCGCTTCGGTGAAACTGCTCGGCAAGGCCGAGACCGTGGCCTGCATCGATCATGCCCAGCGTGCCTTCGAAGCCTGGCGCAGCGTCCCGGCCCCACGCCGTGGCGAGCTGGTGCGGCTGTTTGGCGAAGTGCTGCGCGAGCACAAGGCCGACCTGGGTGAGCTGGTATCGATTGAAGCGGGCAAGATTACCCAGGAAGGCCTGGGCGAAGTGCAGGAAATGATCGACATCTGCGACTTCGCCGTGGGCCTGTCGCGCCAGCTGTACGGCCTGACCATCGCCTCCGAGCGCCCGGGCCACCACATGCGCGAAACCTGGCACCCGCTGGGCGTGGTAGGGGTAATCAGTGCCTTCAACTTCCCCGTCGCCGTATGGGCCTGGAACACGGCCCTGGCCCTGGTGGCGGGTAATGCCGTGCTGTGGAAGCCGTCCGAGAAAACTCCGCTCACTGCCCTGGCGTGCCAGGCATTGTTCGACAAAGCCCTGAAGGCCTTTGGCGACGCCCCGTCAGGCCTGGCCCAGTTGGTGATCGGTGGCCGTGAGGCTGGCGAGGCCATGGTCGACGACCCGCGTGTGCCGCTGGTCAGCGCCACCGGCAGTACGCGCATGGGGCGTGAAGTGGGCCCGCGTGTGGCGGCCCGTTTTGGCCGCAGCATTCTCGAGCTGGGTGGCAACAACGCCATGATCCTGGCCCCGAGCGCCGACCTGGACCTGGCGGTGCGCGGTATTCTGTTCTCCGCTGTGGGCACTGCTGGCCAGCGTTGCACCACCCTGCGCCGCCTGATCGTGCACCGCTCGATCAAGGACGAAGTGGTTGCCCGCGTCAAAGCCGCCTACGGCAAGGTGCGCATCGGCGACCCGCGCAAGGACAACCTGGTCGGCCCGCTGATCGACAAGCTGTCGTTCGACGCCATGCAGGGCGCGCTGGCCAAGGCTCGCGACGAGGGTGGCCAGATGTTTGGTGGCGAGCGCCAACTGGCCGACCAGTACCCGAACGCCTACTACGTGTCGCCTGCCATTGCCGAAATGCCGGCGCAAAGCGACGTGGTGCGCCACGAAACCTTCGCCCCGATCCTCTACGTGCTTGCCTATGACGACTTCGAAGAGGCCCTGCGCTTGAACAACGAAGTGCCACAGGGCCTTTCGTCGTGCATTTTCACGACGGATATCCGTGAAGCCGAACGCTTCCAGAGTGCCTCGGGCAGCGACTGCGGCATCGCCAACGTCAACATCGGTACCAGTGGCGCTGAAATTGGCGGTGCATTTGGTGGCGAGAAGGAAACCGGTGGCGGGCGTGAATCGGGTTCTGATGCCTGGAAGGGCTACATGCGTCGCCAGACCAACACGGTCAACTATTCCCGCGAATTGCCGTTGGCCCAGGGGATTGTGTTCGACTGAGGCTGTGATGCAGCGTGGCGGGGGCTTGGCCCCCGTATCGCGGGCAAGCGCGCCCCTGCAGCATCTCTGCTGCCCGCGAATGGGCTGTAAAGCAGCCCCAACAAGAACAACAATGCTGGAGCCGGGCCATGTCCGAACTGCATCAACAATGCTTGTGGGAATCCGTCAGCAAACCGGCCGTCGCCGCCCAGGCCCTGGCAGGTGAGCACAAGGCTGATGTTTGCGTGATCGGTGGTGGCATCACCGGGCTGTCGGCGGCCATTCACTTGCTCGAACAGGGTAAGTCAGTGATCGTGCTGGAGGCCTGGAAAGTGGGCCACGGTGGCTCAGGGCGCAACGTCGGCCTGGTCAACGCCGGCACCTGGATCCGCCCCGACGACGTCGAGGCCACCCTGGGCCAGAAACAGGGCAGCCGCCTGAACAAGGTGCTCGGCGATGCCCCCGGCGAAGTATTCGCCATGATCGAGCGCCTGGGCATCGACTGCCAGGCCCAGCACAAAGGCACGCTGCACATGGCGCACAACGCCACCGGCATCGCCGACCTTGAGGCCCGCCACCAGCAATGGCGCCGCCGCGGTGCCGACGTGGAGCTGCTGACCGGCGCTCAGTGCCAGGCGTATTGCGGCACCGACAAAATTGCCGCTGCGCTGCTCGACCGCCGCGCCGGCACCATCAACCCCATGGGCTACACCCAGGGCCTGGCCGCTGCCGTGGTGCGCCTGGGCGGCAAGCTGTTCCAGCAGTCTTCTGTCGAAGGCCTTGAGCGTGATGGCGATGCCTGGCGGGTAAGGACAGCGCGCGGCTCGGTGCGCGCGGGCAAGGTGGTGATTTCCACGGGCGCCTATACCGAAGGTGACTGGAGCAACCTGCAGAAGCAGTTCTTCCGCGGTTACTACTATCAGGTTGCCTCCAAGCCGCTGCAGGGCGAAGCCGCCGACAAGGTCTTGCCGTATGGGCAAGGCTCCTGGGATACCCGCACTGTGCTCAGCAGCATCCGCCGCGACGACCAGGGCCGCCTGCTGCTCGGTAGCCTTGGGCGGGTCGACAACAAACCGGCGTGGTTTGTGCGTAGTTGGGCTGACCGGATCCAGGGCCACTACTACCCTGGGCTGGGCAAGGTGGAGTGGGAAATGCACTGGACCGGCTGTATCGACTTCACCCCCGACCACCTGATGCGCCTGTTCGAACCGGCGCCGGGCCTGGTGGCGGTGACCGGCTACAACGGCCGGGGCAATACCACCGGTACCGTGATTGGCCGCGCCTTTGCCGAGTTTCTGCTGAAGGGCGAGGCGGGCAGCCTGCCGATACCGTTTTCACCAATGAAGGGGGTGAGTGCGCCTTCGTTGCGCACAGCGTTCTATGAGTCCGGGTTCTCGCTGTATCACGCGGGGCAGTGTTTGCGGGTGGTGTTGTAAGGGTTGGCCTTTAGCGGGCGAATCGGCTTGGTATATCTGCGACAGGTAGTGCAAGTGCGCTGGTGAACGCCTTCCAGTCCCACCGTATTGTTCGGCGAAAGGGCCGGTTTGAGGGCGCGTGAGGGCTGCCAGGTGTTCGCCGCGACAGAGGCTGCGCCTGTGAGACCGAGCGCCGCCCGCGCGGCGCATCGCGAGCTGCGCTCGCTCCTACGCTTGTTTCGGGCCAGTAACGCCTGTGGCAGACCCACGCGACCGCCTGGTTTGTACGACACGATATCGCGCCATGCACCAAGGCGTTCGCGCACCAAAGGTGCACAAACATGTTGGCGGAGAGGGGGTATGCCTAACTGTTTCCCGGTCGGTACTGCAGCGCCTCGGCCAGGTGTGCCCTGCCAATGGCCGGGCACTGGTCGAGGTCGGCCAAGGTGCGCGACACTTTCAGCAACCGGTGCGCGGCACGCAATGACAGGGTAAGCCGCTCGCAGGCGACTTCCAGCCATGCCTGGTCGGCCGCAGCAAGGGTGCAATGTTGGCGTAGCCCATCCAGGTCCAGAAACGCGTTTGCACAGCCTTGCCGCCGTTGCTGGACGTCACGCGCCTGCGCCACCTTGGCGGCGACCGTCGCGCTGGTTTCACCACAAGGCTGACTGTTCAGCGTAGTGCTTTCACGGGCTACGGTCAGGTGCAGGTCGATGCGGTCGAGCAGTGGCCCCGACAACTTGTTGCGATAGCGCGCGATTTGCTCAGTGCTGCAACGGCAGCGGCCTGTGGGGTCGCCCAGGTAGCCGCATGGGCACGGGTTCATGGCAGCAACCAGCTGGAAACGGGCAGGGAAGCGCACCTTGTCCCGGGCCCTGGCGATAACGATCTCGCCCGACTCCAGCGGCTCACGCAGCACCTCCAGCACCCGCCGTTCAAACTCCGGCAGCTCGTCTAGAAACAACACGCCGTGGTGGGCGAGGGTGATTTCCCCCGGTTGAGGGCGGCTGCTGCCACCTACCAGCGCAGGCCCTGAAGCGGAGTGGTGCGGGTGGCGGAAGGGCCGTTGTGGCCAGCTGCTCAGTGGCGCATGGCCGCTGACCGACTGGATGGCAGCCACCTCCAGCGCTTCGTGTTCATCCAGCGGCGGCAACAGCCCCGGCAGGCGGCTGGCGAGCAGTGTCTTGCCCGTACCGGGCGGCCCCGTGAACAGCAGGTTGTGCGCTCCGGCAGCCGCCAGCAACAGTGCGCGCTTGGCGGCCAACTGCCCCTGTACCTCGCTCAGGTCGGGGTAAGGCCGAGGGTTGAATACCAGGCCGTTGGCGGCATAGGGAGGCAACGGCACCTGGCCGTTCAGGTGAGCGACCAGTTCCAGCAGGTGGCCGACCGCATACACCACCAGGCCACTGGCCAGGCTGGCTTCCTCGGCATTTTCCCGCGGCACCACCAACGCCCGGCCAGCTTCGCGCGCGGCCAGCGCCGCAGGCAGCACCCCTTGAACCGCTCGCAATGCCCCAGACAGTGCCAGCTCGCCCAGGCACTCCATATCCGCCAGCATGGCCGCAGGCAGTTGCCCGTCGGCGGCGAGGATGCCCAGTGCGATGGCCAGGTCGTAGCGGCCACCGTCCTTGGGCAGGTCGGCCGGGGCCAGGTTTTGGGTGATGCGCCGGGCAGGGTAGTTCAAGCCTGAGTTGACGATGGCACTGCGAACCCGGTCTTTGCTTTCTTTCACGGTGGTTTCCGGCAGGCCCACCAGGGTGAGGTGCGGCAGGCCGTTGGCCAGGTGGGTTTCGACGCTGACGGCGGGGGCCTGCACGCCAACCTGGGCGCGGCTGTGGACGAGTGCTAAGGACATGGACGCTCCGTGGTCGCTGCAAGGGCCGCTTCCTGCGGCCTGGGGCAAGCATAGAGCGTGAGGCAGAGGCGCGTTCTACAAGTGTGCGTCAGGGTTTTTCCAAACCTGGAAGCCGTTTGGGCTAGCACGTTTTAACTTGGAAGCCTTTAGCGGGCGAATCGCACTGATGTACCCGCGAAAAGGTTAAAACAGGCTGAAGGTGTCACTCCGCTGGGGAAGCTGAATAACCCCTTAAAGTGGCGGTTGCGATTCAATACCATCCAGCAATGCTTCGACCAAGCCTTCTGCCATTTCGACTGCGTTCAGGTTGGCCCAAAACAGGCTCTTCCCCGTTTCGTCCAAATGTTCCAACGCTTTGTAGCCACAATCGTAGGCACCTCGCAAATACTGCGCGACATGCACCAGAGCATCGTGGGCGGAGATGTTTGGGTTAACGCTAAACAGGGGCGGGTGGCCGGCGTCGCAGCGGCTGAAGGCTCGTTGGGTGGTGTCGGGTAAGGGTGGATCAGGAACGATTTTTTTCATTGCAGTAAGCTCTCATGGTTGTACTGCAACCTTTCGTTTCCACGCGAAGGGTGGCAGTTGTACGCGGGGTGGAAAACCGGTGAGAGGCAACCCGGCAGGCCATACGGCCTCCCGCGCACAACTGCCATTGACGACAGCACCTCCAACCGAGACGGGTTTCCACACCCGATCGCTGAACTGACAGCGACCTGGCCAGCCTAGAGAGCAGGCCTTCCCCGGGCAATCAGACGGGCTTCGACACCGCGCGTAGGATAAATCCTCAGGTTATGAGTTCACGTCGGAGATGACTTGCAAGGAAGTAGGACGTTGCTGAAATTTTCGCGTGGTGGGCAGTGCTGTGATGATTTGTGCTCTGATAAGTCAGGAGTCGAGGCTGTTGCGTAGCGCCAACTTAGTCAACTGCCCAGGCAGGTCATTCTCTGCTCGCCATTTGTTGAGTTTTCCGAGCGCATTTCCCAGGCTTCTCTGGCCGTAATTATGTGGTTTTCTAAAGGCATGTGTAAAATTTATCAGTTGAGTTTTATTAAGAGGGATGGACTTGATCCATCTAGCGACCCAGCCATTTGGACATTGACTATAGTCTGGGTCGCATTCAGCATGCGTAGGAAGCGCCAGATGGAATGCCAATGGTTAAATAGGGGAGCTTACTAAGCCGTGGCCAAAGTCGCTCGCATTAAACTCCGGACTGAAGCAGTCCCTACGAGCGCTAGCAACCAAGTTGGAGGCAACGGCTTGGGAGAGCTGAGATGAGCGGAGGTCCCGCAGATGCTCCCACCACAGTGCGGCAACCCCCGCCACGTGAGGGCAAGCCATGCTCGTTCCGCCCATTGACTTAAGGCTACCGCCCGGCCATGCCGACATCACATTGACACCAGGAGCCGTCAAGTGAGGCAAGCTATTGGAGAAGTCTGCAATGGTGTGCAAGGGGTTGGGATATGCTGCGGCAGCTACTGACAGTACACCTTCAGCGGATGCAGGGAGCGAAGCTGAGATCCGGTAATCGTTGTTGATGGCGCGCCGGCTCTCGTTGCCGGCGGCGGCGATGACGAGGGGTGTGGCATTGAAAACTGAGTGGCTTTTAAACACATCCATCAACGAATCGAACAGCCGCAGGTTTCCACAAAATACATCAAGTGCTTCGGAAGTGGCGAGGTCGGCTGGCCAGCCTTTATTGATTTTCTCTTCGACTTCTCCTGGAAAATCGAAGCCGAGGGACATTGAAATGATATTAGCTCGTTGGGCCAGCGCCCAATACATTCCTTGGAAGAGGATGTCAGAGTCCGCGTTGTGCTCTCCAATCACTTTCGCGATGAGAGCATTCTTCACTCCTCGCGCAATGCCAATGCGACGGCCATCGACATTCCGGCCGAAGATAGTTCCTGCGCAATGAGTGCCATGCCCGTCCCAGTCGCCGTTTCCCTCGCCGGTAAAATCTTGCTCCTGCAACTCAACACCTGCGAACGCTGGATGGGTACGATCGATGCCAGTGTCGAGCACAGCCACTCTGACGCCAGCGCCGGTGTAGGGGGAAAGATGTGCGTTAACCGCTGCAACGCCCCATGCATCACCCGCGTCTTCAGGTTCTGCAGCCGAATTCAGCGGACTGATAAGCTTGGTTTTCATAGGTCTCGAGATCGCGAGAATTTCAGGATCTCTACCTAATTCCGCGGCTTCGTGATGCTGCAAACGCTCGGTGACGAGCGATGGTCTCTCGCTACCGGTCTCTGTCACGCTTCGTTTCATCGAGCTAGCGGAAGAGAGCGGCCTTTTCAGGATGATGTACTTATCCATTTGCTTTCCTTGCAAAGCACATTGGGCATTAAGCAGTGGTGGAGCATGAAGCTCCCGAGATGAGCGCTTATACCCTGACTGGCAGCGCAACCTGTGGCTGTATTTCAACCAGGGCTGAGTAGGCCTCTAGAATTTCAGTAAACAGGTTGGGGTGCTTGGGTGCTTCCAAGGTGATGATCATAGCGTACCTGATCTTCTCCGCCTTATCTGCCGTACCGCCTTTGTGCCGTGCGTTGTAATGGATATCGAAGGTTGCATCCTTCAGGCTTGAGCCATACATCGACTTGGAGTCGTGAAGTACTGTCTCCCACTTCCCAGCATCTGAGCGTAGCTCTTCCTCCGTCGCAAACGTCCTTTTTTGAAAGAACGCCTTAGACTTGGCATTGGCTGCACCTTCTTCGATCTTGTCCTTGTGGGGGCGGAAGGTCACTTCAAGCCCGGCTCGCGTATACGAGGCGGAATCTTGAGGGTCCGTTGTCGAGGCGAATGAGAAGGTGGCTTTGACTTTCACTTTGCCTGTGAGCGCTTCCAGAGGAAGGGGAATGGGTGCCCGGATATATTTACCAGGCTTCAGCTCTCCTTGATACACGATGCGGGCTACACCTGATGGGCAAGTGATCACCTGCATGAGGTCTTCAGGGATTTTTCCCCAGCCTACATCGATCGTATCGTGGCCATTGCGATCAGCTGCATGGATCAGTAATGCCTTGATCGCGAGCGGCGACAAGTCCGGCCCCAAAATAGCCCGTACACCCACTGCCGCGCGAAGTACGTAAGGCGCTGCGAAACTGGTTCCTAGCAGTGGGACTAGGGTCGGTTTGATGCCTGGAACAAGCGTGTGGAAGTATTGTTTCCCGCCCCCGAAAGCCATGAGGTCTGGTTTGATGACGCCGGGGCTACGTCCCGGACCGCGTGCGCTGTACGAAGCCCGTGCCCAAGCATCACTGGTGCAGTTGGCAGCGCCTACAGTGACCGCGTTAACGCAGTCTGAGGGTACCAGCACCCTATCCAATTGGACTATTGAGTCGCGAGTGCCGTTGTTCCCTGCGGCGATGGTCATGAACGTACTGCCATCGCTTAGCAGGTGATCAATCACTGAGGTCCATGCGTGAACATCATCGTCTTCGATAGCGACATCGGGGCCGATACTCAGATTGATGAACTCGTACTGTCGAGATAGTAGGACTTCCTCGACATGACCCAGCGTGCGATACAGCTCCAACGGATTTTCGAGGCTGGCTCCCTCATCTAGGACGCGCAGATGATCCACGAATGAGTAGGGCCGATTTGCGCTACCTTCGGGCTCGATCGGGCCAAAGAGAAATGCTGAAGTGGCTGCCAGGCCATGTTCCGGTCCTTCTGGATCGTCACCTGCCTTTTCATCAAGGACTCGATAGCTTTTCAGCCACCTGCCGATGGAGTGCTCCTGCGGAAGCCCCGCATCAAGAATCGCAACCCGTGGATCAGAAGACAACGGTGCTTGTTTAGGAAGCGTGCACCCAACAGCCGGCCCGCTACGCTTTGTGGTCGGCAACAATCCCCGCATCTTGGGGACGGGCCTAATCACTCGCAGGAAGACGAACTCTGCCAGCAACAGTGTGCTTGCTTGCTCCCCTTGCACTGGAACGAACCACAGGTTCCCTACTTCGAATCCCAGATCGCTATGAACGGTTACACTTCGCTCAGTAGCAAACGCTATGAATGCCTGCTGAATGAAGGTGCTGTCTTGGTCGGGCAGCATGTGTAGGCCGCATTCGAAATACGTGTCTTGGGCTGAGCCAGGGTTCACGATCCGACCTTCAGGCTCAAAAGCGAGGATGCTTTCGATCCTGGTTAGCTCGAGAGCTTCACCTGACTCGCGCTCGACGGTTTCCATCCACTGACTGAAGGCCCTAAAGGCTCTGCGTTTACCAGCGACAAAAATCTCGGTGGTCGTCGTTTCTTTTGGTGCTGTCTTCCTCGTCCAGCTTTCAGGAGTGATCTTGACCTTCCGGCTTCCGATAGACTCAAGGCCCACCGCCCGCAACATGTTGGCCGGGTAAAGGGACTTGGCGATATAGCTCGGATTCAGTACTAGCCTAGCAACACCGAAATCCTGAGGGCATGCGGCCGGAGAAAGTTTGTCGAGCGATGCTGCTGCTTCGTTCGCTTGCTCAGAAAGTCGTTCCTTCGCTCGCTGGAAGGTGTACGCATCGGCCTTATCAATTTTCCTACCGACACCCTTAATACTTTGTGTCAGGAGCTCACCCCGACCTATGAGGAAGTTTGTTTGGCTCATGTAGTGGTACTCGTCCGTGATGATCGTTTAAGAGGAGTTGAAGCAACAGAGCGGTGCTTGCGAATCGTGTCCCGGCTCACGCCAGTTATGTCGTGGATAGCGCGTTGCGAGAGAGATGTTTCGTTATCAAGTAGTAGGGCGAACTCGATCTGTTCCGCGCGTTCCAGATGCGGCGTCTTCAAGCGTACGATGTCCTCAACCAGCTTCTCGGCATTACTGCTGCCTAACGCCAGGGACCGACGAAAGCGCTGCATATCACGCTCAATATCACTGAAAGAATGTTTCTGGAAGGCATACGAAAGTACCCCTATCCATTTTTCAAAACGCGGAAGATCCGTCCCTAGGAAGCGCTTGATCGCCACAGCCACCGCCTCCGCATCAGGCGTTTTGAACTCAATCACCAGGTCAAATCTGCGCCATAGAGCGGGGTCAATGAGCTCAGGGTGATTCGTTGCTGCAAGCAGCAGGCTCGATGAAGGCCAGTCATCAACCTCTTGAAGAATGACGGTGACTAGGCGCTTCAATTCGCCGATGTCGCTATCGTCGCTACGCCGTTTCGCAATCGCATCAATTTCATCGAGGAACAAAACCGATGGCGTTCGCTTGGCGTAATCAAGGGCGGCTCTGAGGTTCGCACCGCTTTTGCCAAGGAGGCTGCTCATGACCGCAGTCAGATCAAGCACAAATAGCGGCACGCCAAGTTGGGCTGCTATCCACCGCGCAGTGATGGTTTTCCCTACTCCTGGAGCGCCCACAAATACCGATGATCTAGTGGGTTGCAAGCCCAGAGAAAGCAGTTTATTGGTCTGCTTTCTCTCTTTAATCAGCTGCGCGAGGCTGGTTTGCACAACCTTGTCCAGCATAGGCGCCGGAAACTCGGGTCCATCATTGAAGACCTTGAGGAGCGATAGCTTCGACTCATCGTCTACAGGCAATACGCCCCCTTCGATTTTCGATGGGGCTTCTCGGCGCATAAGGTGGCCATTACCGCTGGGTGCGATGGTGCGAAGAAAGGTTTCCAGTTGATCAGCCAGCTCTGGTTCCATTCCACGGTACTGTCTGACAAGGCGTGCAACGAAGAGCCGTACATCCTCGCTTTTTTCGCTGAGGGCCAGCCTGGCTACCTGGACTAAATCTGATTTTACTTTGGTCAACTCGTCCGTTTTCATCTGATTAGTCTGATTTTAGGGCCTTTGCGGCCATGCATTGAGTGGACTAGATGGTAGCAGATTGCGCGGTATTGTCCTATTGGCAATAGCCGGATCGGCCCTGAATTGCAGGGTGCCGACGACCGGCAGGGCCCTAGCCATTGATTTAGCGAAAGGTGGCCAGATCAACCAGTCGCATCTATTTCGATTTTTTCGTATTTGATTCGATAACCTGCAGCTGCCACCTACCAGCGCAGGCCCTGAAGCGGAGTGGTGCGGGTGGCGGAAGGGCCGTTGTGGCCAGCTGCTCAGTGGCGCATGGCCGCTGACTGACTGGATGGCAGCTACCTCCAGCGCTTCGTGTTCATCCAGCGGCGGCAACAGCCCCGGCAGGCGGCTGGCGAGCAGTGTCTTGCCCGTACCGGGCGGCCCCGTGAACAGCAGGTTGTGCGCTCCGGCAGCCGCCAGCAACAGTGCGCGCTTGGCGGCCAACTGCCCCTGTACCTCGCTCAGGTCGGGGTAAGGCCGAGGGTTGAGTACCAGGCCGTTGGCGGCATAGGGCGGCAGTGGCACCTGGCCGTTCAGGTGAGCGACCAGTTCCAGCAGGTGGCCGACCGCATACACCACCAGGCCACTGGCCAGGCTGGCTTCCTCGGCATTTTCCCGCGGCACCACCAACGCCCGGCCAGCTTCGCGCGCGGCCAGCGCCGCAGGCAGCACCCCTTGAACCGCTCGCAATGCCCCCGACAGTGCCAGCTCGCCCAGGCACTCCATATCCGCCAGCATGGTGGCAGGCAGTTGGCCGTCGGCGGCGAGGATGCCCAGTGCGATGGCCAGGTCGTAGCGGCCACCGTCCTTGGGCAGATCGGCCGGGGCCAGGTTTTGGGTGATGCGCCGGGCAGGGTAGTTCAAGCCTGAGTTGACGATGGCACTGCGCACCCGGTCTTTGCTTTCTTTCACGGTGGTTTCCGGCAGGCCCACCAGGGTAAGGTGCGGCAGGCCGTTGGCCAGGTGGGTTTCGACACTGACGGCGGGGGCCTGCACGCCAACCTGGGCGCGGCTGTGGACGAGTGCTAAGGACATGTACGCTCCGTGGTCGCTGCAAGGGCCGCTTCCTGCGGCTTGGGGCAAGCATAGAGCGTGAGGCAGGGGCGCGTTCTACAAGTGTGCGTCAGGGTTTTTCGGCCGCTAGTGGCGGGCTGTGAAGGAATATGTGGTACTAAAGCGTGGCACGGGGCTAGATATTCAAGCGGTGAGGTGATCGCGGTCCGGTGGCGCGAGCTGGCTGACATGCAGCGGTCTCCATCCATTCTAATCAGGAGTAGGGTATGCCGAGTGAAAAGCGCCTCACCGAGGACGAGATTCGGAACCTTGAGGCTGAGATTCCTTCAGTTGCTGCAGGTGCGACGCGTACGGCCTATATGAGAGCGCTCGCAGCCGGGCACACCGTCGTGAACGTTCAGGGCTGCTACCTTGTAGAGTCGAAGGCGGATGGCTCTGTGACCGTTGTAGGGAATGTTAAGCCTCGCCGCAAAGTTAGCGTTGGGGAAGCAATTCAGGTCCGCCGAGTGAACTCCAGTGCCAACGCCTAGGTTCCGCGTGTTCGCGGGACCAAATGGCTCGGGTAAAAGCACGATCAGAGCGCCAGTTCCACTCAATCTGGTCAACACCTATGTGAACGCAGACCAGATCACGCCACTCCATGCCCACTCCAGGGTCGACGAATCCCGTGACTTCTTTTCTAGACTCACGTAGACAAGGGCATTAACGCCGCCCGCTAGCCGTATTAGCATTCCCGCGCATCAGGCTTTCCAAGCCTGAAAGCCATTTGCACCTGCACGCTTTAACCTACAAGTGGATCCAATTATTTTGCGCGCTCGGCTGCTTTGGCTTACTGTTGCTGGGCAAACCGTCGATGCCATTGGATGGCACCGCTTCTACCTTGAAATGGACTTGAGGTATTGCTCTGTGCAAACGCTCACCCACACGCGGGAGGCGATCCGCGAGCTGGTTCAGGCCAGTGCATTCGTTGAACTCAATCGGTTTTTCGACAGCCTGGAGGCGCGTTGGCGCCAGGCCCTGCCGGGTGAATTCCCCGCCTACATGGCCGCTGTCGAGGGGCACATGCTGGTCGCCCCCGAGCAGGGCGACAGGGCGTTGAGCCAAGTCCTCAAGGCCTGGATCGATGCCTGCCCCAGGGCTTATCACCCCCAGGTAGTCATGGGTTTTCACTGCTTCAACAGGGCTCGCCAGGTGGACCAGAGTGGCACGCGCACAGCGGCGCGCTTTCTGGCTGTGGAGCAGATGTGCGAGACAGCGACGGCGCACCTGTTGCGGGCAATGGCCCATTCCCGTCAACCCGCAACGGCGGCTATCGGCATGCTGCACATCAGCGCTCATTTCCGTGAACCAGGCTGGCTCATCGAGTTGTTCCAGCACCAGCCCGCGCGCTTCAGGCCCAGCGCCAATGCCGATGTTGAAGTCCAGGAGGCAGCAGCGCCGTTTCTGGTCAGGCATGGCGTATTGCCGCTGGCAGAGCTGCCGAAAGTGCTGCCGGCTGGCTTGCAGCCGCGCAACGACGAGCCTCAGGAGGCTCCGCACCACTACTGGATGCGCCATGCCCTGGCCGCCTGGCCCGGCTGCTTCGAGGCCGTCCAGGCGTATGCCCAGTACCTGTTGCCCCGTTGGGGGGGCAGCTTGCAGGCAGTGGAGCTGCTGGCCAGTGGGCCGCTGTGCGAAAACTGGAGTGAGGCGCTGCGCAACGCGCTGCGCTGGATGGCCATCGAAGACCGGCTTGTGTTACCGGCCTTCGACCAGCCGCAAACGGTCGATGATTACCAGGCATTATGCGATGCCTGGGCCAAGCGCCCGCTCAGGCCCAGGGATAACGCCGTGGTGCTGGCCTGGCGTGGCGCGCTGCGAAGCTGCGCCATACCGGCACGTGGCGATGCCTTTGCCGATTTTGTGGCGAGCCTGGCATGTGACGCTGACCTTGGGGCCATTCAGGCGCTGGGCCAGCCATTCAAGCGCCTGGTGCGGGTTGCGCTGGCGAGCGGGGCGGCCAATGAGCAGGCCCTGTTGCACACGGCCATGCTGCGCCTGTGTGAAGGGCGCTCCCATGCTGCTGCCTGCGCCTTGCGGGCTGCTGCCTATCGTTTTGGCCTGTGGGGGATGGCGCGTAATGGCGAGCAGGCTCGGCACTGGCTGCAGGTCGCGGTCAGGCGCCAGCGTGCAGGCCAGGCACCAGGCTTCGAGCTTCTCGACCTGGTGCGCCTGCTGTGGTCGGCAAACCGGCACGAAGTGGCGTGCTACCTGCTGGAGCGCTGCGCCGAACTGAACCTGCGGGGCGCCGCGTTGGCAATGTTCGAGCTGCATCACGGCGACCTGGGCCACACCCCCGAACATTACCTGGACGATGAAGTGGCCGAGCGCTGGTTACAGCGTGCGGTTGAGGCCGGGAGCCGGCAAGCCAAGTACCGGCTGGCTTGCCTGCGCATGCGTGGCGATGCGAACCTGCGTGACCGTACTACCATGCTGGGTGTGCGGCGGTTGTTGATCGACGCGTTGGGCCACCCGCAAACCAACGCTTGTGCACGGCTCCGGCTTGGCATGCTGCTGCGCCAGTTTGGCCACGCACGGGAACGCGCCGAGGCGGTGGCCTACCTGTTGAGCCTGGTGGAACACCCGGACCCGTGGATCGCTGCCCGGGCCAGTGCCGAACTGGGCCTGGCCTGGATGCAGGGGCGTGGCACCCGCAGGCAAAGCCGCTATGCCGCCATCGAGTGGGTCAACCATGCTGCCACCCTGCAGCCGGGCGATTCCGTGATCGAGCACATCCACGCCGAAGTGCTCAATTCGAACAACCGGGTAAAAACCCTGTTCACTCAGTGCGGTGCGGCCCTGTTCCGCGGCAACCTGCGCCCCGGGGAGCTGCCCCCAAAGGCCGCCCCGCACGCCTTCGCCAGGCGCCTTGAGCGGCCCTTCCAGCCACTTTAGGGCTTGGTGCCGAGGATGATGTGCGATGCCTTGATCAACGCGGTCGCTTTCACGCCTGGCGCCAGGCCCAGTTCCTGCACGGCTTCGCGGGTCACGATGGCATACACCTCGGTGCCCCCGGACAGCTTCAGCACCACCTCGGCATTCACGGCACCGTCGCCCACCCGTACCACTTCACCTTCAAGGGCGTTGCGGGCCGACAGTTTGTAACCCGCCGCGTCGGTGAGCAGCACCACCCAAGGGGCTTTTACCAGTGCCACGGCCTGCTTGCCGACGTTGATGTTCAGGTTGTGCAGGCTGGTCATGGTGACCACCGCTACCAGTTTCTCGCCGCCGGCCAGGGTAAGTTCCACTTCAGCGTTGACGGCACCGGGTTGAACACTGCTGACTTTGCCTTCGAACGTATTGCGGGCACTGACTTTCATCGCGTTGACTCTCCTTGGGCGGCGGGTTAATCGGGGCGGTTCGGGGACAGCCTTGCTTCCAGCTCGCTCACCTGTTGCTCAAGGGCCTCCAGACGCGCCCGGGTGCGGGCCAGTACCACCATCTGGCTGTCGAATTCTTCGCGGCTGACCAGGTCAAGCTTGCTGAAGGCACCCTGCATGAGCACCTTGAACTGGCTTTCGAGTTCGGCGCGGGGATGGTTGGTATCGCTGTTGAACAGGCGCGAGGCCTGATCGCTCAGGGCATCGAGGAGGGCTTTGGGCGCGAGCATGAGGCTGTCCGTTGCAATTGAATGATGGCAGCCAGTGTATCACGCAGCCCTCAACGGCCGGACGCGCCCAGCGGCTGCACATTTTTCGCGCAGCGAGCCGGCGCCAAGCGCACCGAAAGGGTGCGCGCCACCCATGCTGGCGACTGGCCAATGCCTGGCATGAGGCATAACGTGCTGTTTTTCCTGGGTTTGCCTGACCTGGCAAGGTTTCTGCAATGACATGATCGAGCCATGCACTGATGCAGTTCCTTGTGACCAGGCGGCGCGCATGCCGACGACGCGTTACAAAGCCAACCGCTGCGCTTAGACTTGAGACGGGTTTGTTTTCCTGGGGCAAGTCCACCAAATCGGGAGAGAGTTTCATGAAGCTAGTCACAGCCATCATCAAGCCGTTCAAGCTGGACGACGTGCGCGAGTCACTGTCGGAAATCGGCGTGCAGGGCATCACCGTCACCGAGGTCAAAGGCTTCGGCCGGCAGAAGGGTCATACCGAGCTGTATCGGGGTGCCGAATATGTGGTCGATTTCCTGCCCAAGGTGAAGATCGATGTCGCCATCGACGACAAGGACCTTGATCGGGTAATCGAAGCCATCACCAAGGCGGCCAACACCGGCAAGATCGGTGACGGCAAGATCTTCGTGGTGAATCTGGAGCAGGCGATCCGTATTCGTACCGGCGAAACCGATACCGACGCGATCTAAAGCAACAACAAAGCCTCACCAAACCCAACGCCCCAGGAGAAAACAACATGACTCTGCGTAAGATCGCAGGGCTAGGAGCCCTTTTGTCCTTCGTAATGCCCGGGCTGGCCCTGGCAGAAGAAGCTGCGCCCGTGCTCAACTCCGGCGACACCGCCTGGATGCTGACCGCCACGGCGCTGGTGCTGTTCATGACCATCCCCGGCCTGGCCCTGTTCTACGGCGGCATGGTGCGTTCCAAGAACCTGCTGTCGGTGATGATGCAGTGCTTTGCAATCACCGGCCTGATGAGCATCCTCTGGGTCGTCTACGGCTACAGCATCGCGTTCGATACCACCGGTATGGAAAAAGGCGTGCTCAACTTCAATTCCTTTGTGGGCGGCCTCTCCAAGGCTTTCCTCAATGGCGTCACACCCGACCACCTGACCTCGGCCACCGCGCTGTTCCCTGAAGCGGTGTTCATCACCTTCCAGATGACCTTCGCCATCATCACCCCGGCGCTGATCGTGGGTGCATTCGCCGAGCGCATGAAGTTCTCCGCCATGCTCGTTTTCATGGCCATCTGGTTCACCCTGGTGTATGCCCCGATCGCCCACATGGTATGGAGCGGTGACGGCGCGCTGATGTGGGACTGGGGCGTACTGGACTTCGCTGGCGGCACGGTCGTGCACATCAATGCGGGTATCGCCGGCCTGGTCTGCTGCCTGGTGCTGGGCAAGCGCAAAGGCTACCCCACCACACCCATGGCGCCGCACAACCTTGGCTATACGCTGATGGGTGCAGCCATGCTGTGGATCGGCTGGTTCGGCTTCAACGCAGGCTCTGCCGCCGCGGCCAATGGCACTGCCGGCATGGCCATGCTGGTTACCCAGATTGCCACCGCTGCTGCAGCGCTGGGCTGGATGTTTGCCGAGTGGGTCGGCCACGGCAAGCCAAGCGCCCTGGGCATCGCGTCGGGCGTGGTGGCGGGCTTGGTAGCCATCACGCCGGCTGCAGGCACCGTGGGCCCAATGGGCGCCCTGGTGATCGGCCTGGCCTCGGGTGTGATCTGCTACTTCTGCGCAACCAGCCTCAAGCGCAAGCTCGGCTATGACGATTCGCTCGACGCCTTTGGCGTCCACGGTATCGGCGGCATTGTTGGCGCCATGCTTACCGGTGTGTTTGCAGCCCCGGCATTGGGTGGCTTCGGCGCTGTGACCGACATCGGCATGCAGGTCTGGATCCAGGCCAAGGGCGTGATCTTCACCGTGGCCTACACCGCCATCGTCACTTACGTGATCCTCAAGGTGCTGGACCTGGTGATGGGCCTGCGGGTCAACGAAGAAGAAGAGTCGGTCGGCCTCGACCTGGCTCAGCACAACGAGCGTGGTTACAACCTGTAACTGCCGCTCTGTAAAAACTTGCCCGGCTTGCCGGGCATTTTTTTGCCAATTTTTTAGCTTTTCCTGCATGGCAAACGGTTTATCTCACACGTTCGCCACGTAGGCATAAAACTTACAGATTAAGGCGCATTCATGGCGCTTTGCTTTTTCTGCGGGCGCGCTAGAATGCGCGCCGAAGGGTGTTGGACGCGAAGCGCCCACGCTTCACCAGCCTTTGCTAGGCTTGCCAGTGGCGGGTAGCCAGCATGGGTTGCAAGTTATGTCGAGGCCTTGCCATCAGCAGGGCCTGCCGGGTACCGCCTTCCCATCAGGGGTGCGGGCCCAAGGGCAGTGGCCCATATCCCACGGCCAGTTGAATTTTCACCAGTGGCTGCCGGTCTACGGCTGCACTGGTCTCTAACTAACCTGCTTTTGCAAGTCATGAGGTAGAACATGAGCGACGACGATCTGGAAAATGATGACCTCGAGGTCGGTGACGAAGAAGAAGGCGATGAAGGCCTTGAAGCAGCCGCTGACGACGTTGCCGAAGATGCAGGCGACGACGACAGCAGCCCGGCACCTGCCGCCAAAGGCAAATCGAAGGCTGCTGTCTCGGTAGACGAGATGCCCAGCCTGGAAGCCAAGCAGAAGGAACGCGATGCCCTGGCCAGGGCCATGGAAGAGTTCCTGGCGCGCGGCGGCAAGGTTCAGGAAGTGGAGGCCAACGTGGTCGCCGACCCCCCCAAGAAGCCAGACAACAAGTACGGTAGCCGCCCTATCTGAGTGGTTGCGTACTCAAAAGCCCGCCGTCGCTGCGGGCTTTTTTGTGGGTGGTCGTTTTTGCGGGAGGGGTTAGGGCCGATCAGGCCCAGCGGGAGAGGATGCCGGGTAGCTGGGACAGCTGCTGGATTTCCGCATCCGGCGCCCGCTCGCCTGCCCAGGGCTTGCCCTGCGGGTTGAACCACACGGCGCGCAACCCCGCGCGCTGGGCACCGGCAATATCGTCGCCAGGGTGGTCGCCGACGTGCACAGTGGCACTGGCCGCCGCCTCGCCCCGGCGCAGGGCCTCCAGAAACGGCGCCGGGTCGGGCTTGCCGATGCCGAGGTCTTCGGCGCACAGGGCAAAGCGGAAGTAGTCCGCCAGCCCAAGCCGGCTGACGTCGGCATTGCCATTGGTCACCACACCCAGGGTGTAGTGCTGGCACAAGGCTTCGAGCATCGGCTGCACCTCCGGGAATATTTCGACCTGGTGCCGGGCATGCAGGAACACCTCGAAACCCTCGTTGGCCAGTGCCAGGGCCTGCTGGTCGCTGTAGCCTACCTCTTGCAGGGCGTGCGTAAGCACCTTTCTGCGCAAGGCACTGATGCGATGCTTCAGGCCAGGTTCGGCCTGCACCAGGTGCTCGCGAATGGCGAACAGATGCTCCACCGGCACGCTGCCCAGGGTTGGGGCGTTGGCTTCCAGCCAGTCGCGCAACACCACTTCTGCGCTGGCGATAACCGGTGCGGTGTCCCACAGGGTGTCGTCGAGGTCGAACGTGATCAGCTTGATGCTCATGAGTCGTTGCCTTTGCTGCGTTTGGCCCTGGGGTGGGCGCTGTCGTACACCGTGGCCAGGTGCTGGAAGTCCAGGTGGGTATAGATCTGCGTGGTGCCGATGTCGGCATGGCCGAGCATCTCCTGCACCGCCCGCAGGTCTTGGGAGGACTCGAGCACATGGCTGGCGAAGGAATGGCGAAGCATGTGCGGGTGCAAGTGCTGGCCCAGCTCGCGCTCACCCGCTGCTTTTACCCGCAGTTGCACCGCCCGGGCGCTGATGCGGTTGCCCTGACGGGTAATGAACACGGCCCGGTCCCGAGGGTTGCCGATGCCGCGCAGGCGATACCAGGCCTGCAATGCCTCGCGGGCCTTGCGCCCCACGGGTAGCACCCGGGCCTTACCCCCTTTGCCCAGTACCTGTACCAGGCCACCGGCAAGGTCGATATGGTCGAGGTCGAGCTGGGTCAGTTCGGAAAGCCGCAGGCCCGAGGAATAGAACAGCTCGAGCATGGCCTGGTCGCGCCGGGCGATGAAATCGTCATCAACCCCGCCATCCAGTAATTGCAGGGCGCGGTCGGTGTCCAGCACCTTGGGCAGCCGGCGCTCGCCCTTGGGGGCACTCAGGCCATTGGCCGGGTCGTGCTGGCAAAGGCCTTCACGGTTGAGGTAGCGGTACAGGCCCCTGACCGCCGACAGCAGGCGTGCCAGGCTGCGAGAAGACTGGCCCTGGTGATGCTGCCTGGCGACCAGCTGGCGCAGTTGCTGGATCTGCAAGGCTTGCCAGCCGGCGATGCCGTGCTGGTTGCAGTAGGCAATGACCTTTTCCAGGTCGCGACGGTAGGCGAGCAACGTGTGCTCGGACACCTGGCGCTCGTTGCGCAGGTGCGCGCAATAAGCCTCCAGCGCAGGGCTCATCAGCGTACCGGGCGCAGGGTCTGGCTGACGCGGGGCACCACCCGGCCCAGCACCTCGGCGATATAGCCAAGGAACAGAGTGCCGACGCTGCTCTTGTAGTGCTGCGGGTCACGGCTGCCGATGGCCAGCACCCCATGCAGGCCCTGGTACTCAAGGGCGGCCACGGCGCTGGAGCCTACTTCGCGGCGTTGTTCCTCACCAAACAGAAACGCCAGTTCGTGTTCGCGCAGGTTGCCGCAGACCGTTTTGCCGCCACCTAGCAGGGCGCCGATGGCCTGCTGGGCCTCGGCATTGCTGACCCAGCGGCCCACCGGTGCGACGTTGTCGCCAAACAGAATAAGGCTGACGAAGGGCACCTGAAATTCCTGGCGCAGGCTGTCTTCGACCACCATCACCACTTCTTCCAGGTTGCCGGCATCGAGCAGGTCGAGAATCAGCCGGCGGGTTTTGTCGAACAGGCGGTCGTTATCGCGTGCCACATCCATCAGCTGCGACAGGCGGTGGCGCATCTCGATATTACGGTCGCGCAGCAGTTTGAGCTGCCGTTCTACCAGCGAAACGCTATCGCCCCGCTGGTGCGGGATGTGCTGCTCCACCAGCAGTTCGTCGTGCTCGGCGAAGAAGGTGGGGTGGTCCCGCAGGTAGGCGACCACCGCTTCGGCATCGAGGTCAGCGGACTGCTTGGGTACAACCTTGGGCTGATCGGTCATGACGGTTACTCGCTTAAAGTCGAACCTGTCCTTCGTAAACCCGCACAGCCGGGCCAGTCATCAGCACGGGCTTGCCTGGGCCTGCCCATTCGATGTGCAAGCGGCCGCCCGGAAGCTCCAGTGATACCGGGGAGTCCATCCAGCCCTGGCTGATGGCGGCTACCGCAGCGGCGCAAGCGCCGGTGCCGCACGCCTGGGTTTCCCCGGCACCGCGTTCCCACACGCGCAGCCTGGCGCGATGGCGGTCGAGCACCTGCAGGAAGCCGGCATTGACCCGCTGCGGGAAGCGTGGGTGGTGCTCGATCTTCGGCCCCAATTGATGCACAGGTGCGGCCTGCACGTCATCCACACGCAGCACGGCATGGGGGTTACCCATGGACACGGCGGCAACGGCATGCACCTGGCCGTCTACTTCCAGCGGGTAGCTCAGGGCCTGCTCATCGGCAATGAACGGGATATCGGCAGGGATGAACCGGGGTGGGCCCATGTCGACGCTTACCTGGCCATCTTGCTGGATGTCCAGCACGATAATGCCGCTCTTGGTTTCCACGCGGATGCGCTTCTTGGCGGTCAGGCGCTTGTCCAGCACGAAGCGGGCGAAGCAGCGCGCACCATTGCCGCACTGTTCCACTTCGGAGCCGTCGGCATTGAAGATGCGGTAGCGGAAATCCACTTCAGGGTTGTTCGGGGCTTCGACGATGAGCAACTGGTCGAAGCCGATACCGGTGTGCCGGTCACCCCACTGCTTGGCGTGTTTGGGCTGAATGTGTGCGTGCTGGCTGACCAGGTCCAGGACCATGAAGTCATTGCCCAGCCCATGCATCTTGGTAAAGCGCAGCAGCATGGGCTTACTCCGGCAGCAGGCTTTCGCCAGCATACAATTCGGCGATGGTTTCGCGGCGGCGTACTTCGAATGCCTGGTCGCCGTCGACCAGGATTTCCGCGCAACGGCCACGGGTGTTGTAGTTGGAGCTCATGACAAAACCATAGGCGCCCGCAGACTGCACCGCCAGCAGGTCACCCTCGGCCAGGTTCAGCATGCGGTCCTTGCCCAGGAAGTCGCCGGTTTCACAGATGGGGCCCACCAGGTCATAGGGGCGGCCTTCACCGTGGCGCGGTTTGACCGCATCGATACCCATCCACGCCTGATACAGGGCCGGGCGGATCAGGTCGTTCATGGCCGCATCGATGATGGCGAAGTCCTTGTGCTCGGTGTGCTTGAGGTACTCCACCCGGGTCAGCAGCACGCCGGCATTGGCCACGATGTAGCGGCCCGGCTCGAACACCAACGCCAGGTCCCGCTGGCCCACGCGTTCGCGAATGGCCTTGATGTAGTCGGCCACCTGTGGCGGCTGCTCATCACGGTAGCGCACGCCCACGCCACCGCCAAGGTCCAGGTGGCGCAAGTGGATGCCGCACTCGGCCAGGCGGTCAACCAGCACCAGCAGGCGGTCCAGCGCGTCGAGGAACGGTTCCACGGTGGTCAGCTGGGAGCCGATGTGGCAGTCGACACCCACCACGTCCAGGTTCGGCAACTGTGCAGCGCGCACGTAGATGGCTTCGGCATCGGCGATGGCGATACCGAACTTGTTTTCCTTGAGGCCGGTGGAGATATACGGGTGGGTGCCCGCGTCCACGTCGGGGTTTACCCGCAATGAAACCGGCGCCACCTTGCCCATCTCGGCCGCCACCACTTGCAGGCGCTCCAGCTCGTCGGTGGACTCCACATTGAAGCAATGCACGCCCACTTCCAGGGCCCGCCGCATGTCTTCGCGGGTTTTGCCGACACCGGAAAACACCACGCGATCAGCCCGCCCGCCCGCAGCCAGTACACGCTCCAGTTCGCCACCGGAAACGATGTCGAAGCCAGCGCCCAGGCGTGCCAGCACGTTCAGCACACCCAGGTTGGAGTTGGCTTTGACCGCGAAGCACACCAGGTGCTCACTGCCTTGCAGGGCATCGGTGTAGCTGCGGTACTGGGCTTCGATGTGCGCCCGCGAGTACACGTAGGTCGGCGTGCCATGGCGTTCGGCGATGGCCGACAGCGACACACCTTCCGCGAACAGCTCACCGTCGCGGTAGTTGAAAGCGTTCATCTGATTCCCTTACTGCTCTGGCGATTGCTCAGGCTCCGACTGCACGTCAGGCTGCTGCTCTTCGGTCTGGGCGGGCTTGGCTTTGCTCTGGTGCTGGTGCGACTTGTGCACATCCTTGCCGTCCTTGCCATCATCTGGCAGGTACAGTGGGCCTTTCTGGCCGCATGCGGAAACGAGGCAGGCAACAGCGACCAGCGCCGCGAGGGAGGAAATCAGGCGCTTCATGGGTGAAATCCTTAAAAATGCAGTATTGCGCCGGAGTATACCGAGCGACCGGCGCCTTGCCTATGCAAGGGCCTGGCAGCCCCAAGCAGCAGGCCACGAGCTACAAGCTGCAAGCTGCAAGCTACAAGCGGCAAGAAAAAGCTGGCCGGTGTACGCTGAGCCTTTTCTTGCCGCTTGCCGCTTGCCGCTTGCAGCTTGTGGCTTGCGGCTTGCCGCTTGCAATCTGCCGCTTGCGGCGGGCGCTTGGCGCCCGTATCTTGCCCGGCTTGCCTGTCATGCAGCCAATTTCGAGGTTCCTGCAATGAGTTTGACTGAAGCGCGTTTCCACGACCTGGTCGATGCGACCCAACAGGCGCTGGAAGACCTGTTCGACGAGAGCGGCATGGACCTGGACATGGAAAACTCCGCAGGCGTGCTGACCATCACGTTCGAAAACGGCAGCCAGCTGATCTTCAGCCGGCAGGAGCCCCTGCGCCAGCTGTGGCTGGCCGACCGCTCCGGCGGTTTCCACTTCGACTACGACGAAGAGAGTGGCAAGTGGGTGTGTGAAAAGAGCGAGGAGCTGCTGGGCGAAATGCTCGAGCGCATCGTCTGGGAGCGGGCGGGCGAGAAGCTGGATTTCGAAGAGATCTGACATGAGCACCCCCCAAGCCCGGCCGCCCAAGCCGCTTTACAGCAACGTCAGCCCCGCCGTGCCGTCGCCGTGCATCAGCGTGTGCCGGCTGGATGAACAGCGCGTCTGCACCGGCTGCCACCGCCACGTGGAGCATATCCGCGAGTGGCGTTCGGCCGACGACCACCGCCGCCGACAGATCTGCCGCGAGGCGCAGAGCCTGCGCGATCAGGCAAAGGCACAGTGACCGCAAGGGCTTGAGTATTTGCCCGGCTGTGGTAGTGTCGGGTTCTGCGTCGGTGACGCCAAAGCCTGTACAAACCCCGCCCTTGGGCGGGGTTTTGCTTTATCTGTGCATCGAAAATTGCCTGTTCAAAGGAGTCTGACTGGATCATGAGCACCAAGCCTTCCCTCATCCTCACCCGTTTGGACGTACAACGTCTGGAGCGTCTTATCGACAGCCTCGACGAAAGTACGCCGGGCGTGCTTGCCCTGATGGGCGAGCTGGACCGCGCCGAACAGGTGGTCGGTCACGAGGACGTACCTGCCGGCGTGGTGACCATGAATTCGCGGGTGCACTGCCGTGAAGAAGCCAGCGGCAAGGACTATCATCTGACGCTGGTGTACCCCAAGGATGCCGGCCCAGATGGCAAGGTCTCGATTCTGGCACCCATTGGTTGCGCCTTGCTGGGGCTTTCTGTTGGCGAACAGATCGACTGGCCCGCGCCCGGGGGCAAAACCCTCAAGCTGAAGCTGCTGGAGGTCGAGTACCAACCCGAAGCAGCAGGTGATTTCGACCTCTGAGCGGGCTGGGGCTTCACGCCCTCATGGCTACAGAGGCACGTAGTGAATGTCGGGCACAGCGTTACGGTCGTGCAACAGTGGATGCAAAACGCGCTGCAGCTCGCGCGGCAGTTCGGCGTCGTCTTGCACTGGCAGGCGGTGGTGCCACAGGGCATTGCACTCATCCAGCACATGCACCTCTACCACGCCGCCCAGCAGCCTGTGGAACACCTGAATGCAGCCAGGGCGACCTTGCTGCAGCGCCAGCGCAAGGTCCGTGCCTTGCAGGGCGTTGGGGTCCAGGTGCAGGGGGCTGTAACGGTTGCGTGGCTGCCCCAGGCAAGCCAGCAGTTCGTCATGCCCGGCCAGGCTAGTGAGGCTGGCGTCACCCGGCAGCAGCTCCAGCACATGGGTGTAGTGCGCTACCTGCAACAGGTAGCGACAGGGCAGCCCCTGCTGATGCAGGCCTTGAACCGTATCGAACACCTCCTGGATGCGCTGGCGAATGGCCTGGGCGCGGTTCTGGCAAAAGCAGTGCACCTGTACACCCGGCCGGTGAAGCGCGCGCGCGGGCCTGGCGAGATGGTCGCGCAAGCAGCGCGCCAGCGCGTGCTCACCTTCGTATCGCGCCACTAGCACTTCGCCCCAGGTGTTGACGGTTACCTGGTCCACCGTCAGCACGAGGTTTTCGCGTACGCCGCCATAGCTGAGCGAATCGGTGCGCTCGGTCGTCAGGGTGATGTCCAGGTCGCGGTGATGGGGCAAGGGGTCCAACCCGACGTTTACCAGCAGCAGAATCTGGTCGGCCACACTGGGTTGCAGCAGGTGTACCTCGCTGGCGGCTGGCATTGGCAGGCTGATGAGTGCCCGCAGGCAGCCCAGTAGCGCGGACAGCTCCGGCTCTGCCAGGTCGCTGGCCCCCGGCTGGATGGCCAGCCGGGTGCTGCTGTCGATCACGCCGTTGCAATGCGCCCAGGCCAGCAGGGGCAATAGGTGCCGGTCGTGCCTGAGAGGGCTGGCGAGTTCCATGTCATAGGTGCTGAGGTTGTCGCGGTAAAGTGCCCAGCGGTGGGTGCCGGGCGCCTTGCCATCGGGTTCGTGGGCCAGTGTCAGGAGGCTCTCGGCAAGGTCCTGCACGCTGCCCGGGTTGATCACTTCTACCTTGCCGGCACGGCGCTCGAAGGCTGCGCGAAGTCGCCGGCCAAGCACGTTGAGGTCGCGCTGGTCGGCACGGCTTGCCGCATTGCGCACACGGGCGAAGTGGCTGAGAAAGCGGTAGCTGCCGCTCAGTTCGGCCACCAGTTCGCGCCGCTCCAGGGTAGCCTGCTGCACCTTCCATAGCGGGCGGCTGTCAAGCAAGGCCAGCTGCCGCTGGCCCCAACCCCATTCGTCGGTCAGGCGCTGCATCAGCCTGCGCTGCCAGCCACTTGCCCGGGATTTGTCGCTGAGTTTTCTGTTTACCTTCAAATACAGGCTGCGCCGTACCAATTCCAGGCGAGCAGGTTGCCCGCGTTGCAGCAGGTAGCGTTCGATGCGTCGGTACATCATCACGTACGGGTCCAGCGCGTCCAGGTCGGTCTGGTTGGCGAACACAGCCGCTTTGTATTCCAGGCTCAGGCAGGGCTGGGTGGCGTGTTCACTGGCGTAGACCTCAATCAACAGCAGCTTGAGCAGCGACTTGTGGGGCGAGTCTATGCCCTTGAACAATTGCCACAGGCCGGCGCCGACGAACTCTTGGGCAGGCAATTGCGCCAGATGGCCAAGGTCGAGGGTTTCCTGGTCGGGGATGAAGCGTTTGCCCAGCAGCGTCTGGGTATAGCGAGCGTAATTGCCTTCCTGGTCCACCGGTACCAGCCACCACACAGGGATGCGCCCAGCCAGCCAGATGGCAGTGCGGTAGAACTCGTCCAGCAGCAGGTAGTGCTGGGTAGTACCGCAATCGTCCGAGCCCAGTTGGCCGGCGCGTTGGCCCTGTGCGAACGCTTGCGTATCGATCAGAAAGCAGTGCGCCTCGGCACCCAGGCTGGCAGCCCAGGCCTCCAGCAATTGGCACTTGCAGCGCAGGGCCTGCAGCGCCTCGAGCTGCAGATCCGCGGCGTGGCATACCCAGAAGTCCATGTCACTTTGCTCGGCCTGGGCCAGCGAGCCCAGGCTGCCGATCAGGAACAGCCCCTGTATCGGGCGTGGCGAAGAGTTTTCACGGGGCTTGGTGCTGAATGAACGGGCCAGGCGCTGGGCCTCGGCCACCTGCGCGGCACTCGGTTCGAAGCCGCACACGCCGGCGGGCGTATTGCCAGAGATGTACCCCGGCAGCAGGGGATGATTGACGTGCAGCAGCAGCGGTAGCAGCGTAAGCACCTGCTGCTGGCGCGTGGACAGGCCCTCTGTTGCGCGCAGTAACCGGCCCTGATTGATGTGCATGAAACGCCCACGCAACGTCGACAAGAGCTTGCGATCAATCCCTTGGTCCAGGTCAAGGCGGATTTCGTGGGGGTGGTTCATGGGGCGCTCGGCAGGCCGGTTGGGCTGCAGCGAGTTTAGCCTCACCCGTGATGCCTCAGCAGCATTATCGGAATATTGGCGTCATTTGCCCGTCGGTTGCTCGGCAATTACTGCTTTGCACAGGCTTGCTGCATGATGGGCGGGTCAAGTTGAGTGTGAGGTTTCTGATGAGAGTGTGGATCGATGCAGACGCCTGCCCCAAGGCAGCCAAGGATCTGATCGTGAAATTTGCCCTCAAACGCAAGTTCGAGGTGGTGATGGTGGCGGGCCAGGCTGTGGCCAAACCGGCGTTTTCGCTGGTGAAGCTGATCGTGGTGCCCAGTGGCCCTGATGCGGCCGACGATTACCTGGTTGAACACGCCACGCCGGGCGAGTTGGTCATCTGCAGCGACGTGCCCTTGGCCGACCGCCTGGTGAAGAAGGGCGTGGCGGCGCTGGACCCGCGTGGGCGCGAGTTCGACGAGCGCAACATGGGCGACCGGTTGGCCGCACGTAACCTGTTCACCGAACTGCGCGAGCAGGGACAGGCGGGGGGAGGGCAGCCGCCCTACGCCGAGCGCGACAAACAGGCATTTGCCAACGCGCTGGACCGCATCATCGCCCGCCTGTACAAGGCCTGAGCCGACGGCGCTGCGCCAGGCCCTGCGAGCCTGGGCTTACTCGTGGGTCAGTTCCAGCACCCGGTCCACCAGCTTGTAGATGCCCCCGGCTGCGTCGCTGATGGTCTTGGCCGACATGTAGGCCGGGGTGGTCACCAGCTTGCGCTGCACGTCTTCGACGATGTCGTGTACGTCGCACTCTTCATGGGTACCGCCCATCTTCACCACGGCGGCGGCGGTATCGGCATCGGTACCGATGGTGCACACCACGCCAGGCCCGTAGATCTTGGCCGCCAGCGCCGGCGAAATGCAGATCAGGCCAACCGGCTTGCAGGCCGCAGCGAACGCCTCGGCCAGGGCCAGGACGTCTGCGTTGACGCTGCAGTCCGCCCCGTCAGCCGCGAAGGTGGACAAGTTCTTGGCCGCCCCGAAACCGCCCGGCACGATGAGCGCGTCGAAGTCCTCGGCCTTGGCCTCGCGGATATCCTTCACCTCACCGCGGGCAATGCGCGCCGACTCCACCAGCACGTTCCGCGATTCGGGCATCTCTTCGCCCGTCAGGTGGTTGATGACGTGCAGTTGGGCGATGTCCGGGGCAAAGCACTGTACCTGCGCACCACGCTGGTCGAGGCGCAGGAGGGTGATCACGCTTTCGTGGATTTCTGCGCCGTCATACACGCCGCAACCGGAAAGAATCACCGCTACTTTTTTTGTCATGCTCATTTCTCCAGGGTCGATGCGCTCGATACCCGCCAGCCTGGCAGCGCTGCCCAGCGCGGGGACGTCCTGTTTGGTTGGATTGCGCGGGCGCGCGGGTGTTCAGTCCTGCGACTCGCGCGCGGCCCGGCGTTCTGCCCGCAGCGTGCGGAAACGCCTGCGCAGCCACAGCCCCACACCCAGCACCAGCAAGGCGCCAAGCACCCACAGCTCGTAACGTTTGATGTTGCCCAGCAGGCCTTCGAGAATAGCGCCGAAGTGGTAGGCCGCAGCACCCAGAGCCAATGCCCAGATGGCTGCACCAATGCCGTTGAGCAGCAGGTAGCGCCGTGGCGGGTAGCCAGACAGGCCAATGGCAACCGGCATGACCGTGCGCAGGCCGTAGACGAAGCGGAAGCTCAGCACCCAGATATCCGGGTGGCGGCGGATGTGGTCCAGGGCCCGGTCGCCCATGGCCTGCCAGCGTGGCTTGCGTGCCAGGATCTTGCGCCCGTGCCGCCGGCCCATGAAGTACCACAGCTGATCCCCGGCATAGCTGCCCAGAAAGGCCACCAGGCACACGAGTTTGATATCCATGTAACCGCGGAACGCAAGAAAACCCGCAAGCACCAGAATGGTCTCGCCTTCGAAGAAGGTGCCTAGAAAAAGGGCAAAGTAGCCGAAATCCTGCAGGAATTGTTGGAGCATTTTCTGAGGTGCTGGCGAAATGAACGCGCAGCCTACCCCTTCGTGGGCATTCGGGAAAGTGTCCAAATGTGTCTCGACGTGAACAATGCCTACACGGACAATGCCTGATGCTACGCGCCATGCCTTGCCCTGTTATGTAACACAGGCGTCATAATGGGCGCTTATCTTGCCGCTCAATTGATGATAGGGCGTTAACGTCCTCAGGACCGCCAGATGAACAACGAAGTGCTCACCCCTGTCGTGATCAAAGAGGCCCAGGAGCTTCCGGAAGAACTGGTGCAAACCCCGCCAGACCTGCCCCCCGTGCCAGAGCCTCTGGTGGAGCAGGCCGCTGAGCCGGTCGCGCCGCCGCCGGCCCCTGCGCCTGCCATCGCCGTACCAGGCCTGGACGACACCAGCCTGTACATTCATCGCGAGCTGTCGCAGTTGCAGTTCAACATTCGCGTACTGGAACAGGCGCTGGACGAGAGCTACCCGCTGCTCGAACGCCTCAAGTTCCTGCTGATCTTCTCCAGCAACCTGGACGAGTTCTTCGAAATCCGCGTAGCCGGCCTCAAGAAACAAATCAATTTTGCCCGTGAGCAGGCCGGTGCCGACGGTTTGCAGCCGCACCAGGCGCTGACGCGCATCAGCGAGCTGGTCCACATCGAAGTGGACCGCCAGTACGCCATCCTCAACGATGTGCTGCTGCCCGAGCTGGAAAAGCACCAGATTCGGTTCATTCGCCGCCGTTACTGGACACCCAAACTCAAGACCTGGGTGCGCCGCTACTTCCGCGACGAGATCGCCCCGATCATCACCCCGATCGGCCTCGACCCCACGCACCCGTTCCCGTTGCTGGTGAACAAGAGCCTCAACTTCATCGTCGAGCTCGAAGGCGTCGACGCCTTTGGCCGCGACTCGGGCCTGGCGATCATCCCGGCTCCGCGCCTGCTGCCCCGGGTCATCCGGGTGCCAGAAGAGGTGGGCGGCGCGGGGGCCAACTATGTGTTCCTGTCGTCGATGATCCATGCCCACGCAGACGACCTGTTCCAGGGCATGAAGGTCAAGGGCTGCTACCAGTTCCGCCTGACCCGCAACGCAGACCTGGCACTGGACTCCGAAGAGGTCGATGACCTGGCCCGCGCGTTGCGCGGTGAGCTGTTCTCGCGCCGCTATGGCGATGCCGTGCGCCTGGAGGTAGCCGACACCTGCCCGAAACACTTGTCGGACTACCTGCTCAAGCAGTTCAGCCTGAGCGAGAGCGAGCTGTACCAGGTAAACGGGCCGGTGAACCTTACGCGCCTGTTCAGCATCACCGGGCTGGATAGCCACCCCGAGCTGCAGTACCTGCCGTTCACCCCGGCCATCCCCAAGCTGCTGCAGAATGCCGACAACATCTTCAGCGTGATTGGCAAGCAGGACATCCTGCTGATGCACCCGTTCGAGTCCTTCACGCCGGTGGTCGACCTGCTGCGCCAGGCCGCCAAGGACCCGCATGTACTCGCTGTGCGCCAGACCCTGTACCGCTCCGGGGCCAACTCGGAAATCGTCGATGCCTTGGTGGATGCAGCGCGTAACGGCAAGGAGGTTACCGCGGTGATCGAGCTGCGGGCGCGCTTCGACGAAGAGTCCAACCTGCAAATGGCCAGCCGCCTGCAAGCGGCCGGGGCGGTAGTGATCTATGGGGTGGTTGGCTTCAAGACCCACGCCAAGATGATGCTGATTCTGCGCCGCGAGCAGGGCGAGATCGTGCGCTACGCCCACCTGGGCACGGGTAACTACCACGCCGGCAACGCCCGCCTGTACACCGACTACAGCCTGCTCACCTCCGATGATGCCCTCACCGAAGACGTCGGCAAGCTGTTCAGCCAGCTGATCGGCATGGGCAAGACCCTGCGCATGAAAAAACTGCTGCATGCGCCGTTCACCCTGAAGAAGGGCATGCTGGACATGATCGCGCGGGAAACCCAGTTTGCCCTCGACGGCAAACCGGCGCACATCATCGCCAAGTTCAACTCGCTGACCGACGCCAAGGTCATCAAGGCGCTTTACAAGGCCAGCCAGTCGGGCGTGAGGATCGACCTGGTGGTGCGCGGCATGTGCTGCCTGCGCCCAGGCATTGCGGGGGTTTCGCACAATATCCAGGTGCGCTCGATCATCGGCCGCTTCCTGGAGCACACCCGGGTGTTCTACTTCCTCAATGGCGGCGAAGAGCAGATTTACCTGTCCAGTGCCGACTGGATGGAGCGCAACCTCGACAAGCGTGTCGAGACCTGCTTCCCGGTGGAAGGCAAGAAGCTGCTGTTGCGGGTGAAGAAGGAACTGGAAGCCTACCTCACCGACAACACCCATGCCTGGACCCTGCAGCCGGACGGCCGCTATGTGCGTAGCTCGCCAACCGGCAACCAGAACCCGCGCAGTGCCCAGGCGACCCTGCTGGAGCGCCTGAGCAACCCGGTACTTAACGTACGCTGAGGATGAACCCGACCCGGGCCAGCCACTCCGCCTCGTTGGCGAAGTCGGCCTGGGTCAGCTGGTTCTGCTCCAGCCAGCCCTGCGGGAAAACCACTTCAAGCCGGTCATCGTCTGCCTTGAGTTCCACTTTTGGCATCTGCTGGTTGCCACGGATGTGGTGGAACAGAATGGCAAAGCGCAGCAGCACGCACAGGCGCAGCAGCTTCACGCCTTCATCGCCCAGTTCGGCGTAGCGGTCCTTGGGGATGTTGCGGCGGTGGCCGCGCACCAGCAAGGCCATCATCTGCTGGTCCTCGCGGGAAAACCCGGCAAGGTCGGAGTGCTCGATCAGGTAGGCGCCATGCTTGTGGTAGTGGTAGTGGGCGATATCCAGGCCGATCTCGTGCACCTTGGCAGCCCAGCCCAACAGGTCGCGCCAGTTACCGCCCTGCAGGTCCCACGCGGCGGCCACCTGGTCGAAGGCGTGCAGGGCTTTGCGCTCTACCCGCGCCGCCTGGCCCTGGTCCACGTGATAGCGCTCCATTAGCGAGTTCAGGGTGCGTTCGCGCACGTCTTCGTGGTGGTGGCGGCCCAGCAGGTCGAACAGCACACCTTCACGAAGCGCGCCGTCACAGTGGTCCATGCGCTGCAGTTCGAGGGCATCGAAGATCGCCTCGAGAATGGCCAGCCCTGCGGGGAAGATGGTACGCCGGTCTGGCTTGACGCCGTCGAAGTCGATCTTGTCGACCTCGCCCAGCTTGAACAGCTTGCGCTTGACCCACGCCAGGCCTTCGGCGTTGACCTCGCCATTGCCCAGGCCGCCGGCCTTGATGGCTGCGCCGATGGCGCGGATGGTGCCGGACGAGCCGATGGCCTCGTCCCAGGTCAGGCGATGCAGGGCATTTTCGATGCTCATCAGTTCCAGGCGCGCGGCGGTGTAGGCCTGGGCGTAGCGGGCCGGGGTGATCTTGCCGTCGCGGAAGTAGCGCTGGGTGAAGCTGACGCAGCCCATCTGCAGGCTCTCGCGCAGCAGCGGCTCGAAGCGCTGGCCGATGATGAACTCGGTGCTGCCGCCGCCGATATCGGCCACCAGGCGCTTGCCTGGGGTGTCAGCGAGGGTGTGCGATACGCCCAGGTAGATCAGGCGCGCCTCTTCGCGGCCGGAAATGACCTCGACGGGGTGGCCCAGAATGGCTTCGGCACGCTGGATGAAGGTGTTGCGGTTGCGTGCTTCGCGCAGGGCGTTGGTGCCCACGATGCGTACGGCGCCTGCCGGCATGCCGTTGATCAACTGGGCAAAGCGCTTGAGGCACTCCAGGCCTCGCTCCATGGCTTCTTCGCTGAGCGTGCGCTCTTCGTCGATGCCGGCGGCCAGCTGCACCTTTTCGCCCAGCCGCTCGAGGATGCGGATTTCGGTATGGTGGGCCTTGGCCACTACCATGTGGAAACTGTTGGAGCCAAGGTCGATGGCTGCGATCAGGGACAGGTTCTTCGCGGTGGTTTGCGGCATGATCTGGTCGTTCTCGGTCGTTAACCTGGCAATCGTGCCACGATAGCAGGCTGTCGCCAACGCGTGGCACCTCGCCTTCGTACTGTGCTTGATGCAAAGCAATGTGCCATTCGATTCTATGAAGGCCATGTGACAGTTTCGATTCGCGGCGTCTTCCACAACTATAGTTACACTCAATCGTCTGCGGCTTCCTGTAGGCGGCGGGTGCAGCTATGATGGGCAACGTTTTTTTGCATACGAACCTGGAGATATCCATGAGCAGCGATCTGATCAAACATGTGACCGACGCCACCTTCGAGGCTGATGTCCTGAAGGCCCAAGGCCCGGTGCTGGTGGATTACTGGGCTGAGTGGTGCGGCCCCTGCAAGATGATCGCTCCAGTGCTGGACGACATCGCGGGTACCTACGAGGGCAAGCTGACCGTCGCCAAGCTGAACATCGACGAGAACCAGGAAACCCCTGCCAAGCACGGCGTACGTGGTATCCCGACGCTGATGCTGTTCAAGGGCGGCAACGTCGAAGCCACCAAGGTAGGCGCGCTGTCCAAATCCCAGCTGCAAGCGTTCCTCGACGCCCACCTGTGATACAAAGGCCCCGCAAATGCGGGGCTTTTCTTTTCTACTGCACTAGACGCAGAAAAAAGCAAGTGTTACATTCGGCCTCGCACTGCTTCTCCAGTGCCCTCTACATGCCGTCGCCGAAGCATCCCCAATTCGAATCAGTACGCGATCCTTTCGCCATCTAGCGGCGCGGCCTCATTAAGCCAAAGCTTAATTCTCCCTTCTTACATGATTACGTCATTCCCCTTATGAACCTGACTGAACTCAAGCAAAAGCCGATTACCGATCTTTTGGAAATGGCCGAACAGATGGGCATCGAAAACATGGCCCGTTCGCGCAAACAGGACGTGATCTTCGCCCTGCTGAAAAAGCACGCGAAGAGCGGCGAAGAGATTTCCGGTGATGGCGTGCTGGAGATTCTCCAGGATGGTTTCGGTTTCCTGCGGTCCGCTGATGCGTCTTACCTGGCCGGCCCTGACGACATCTACGTCTCGCCAAGCCAGATCCGCCGCTTCAACCTGCGCACCGGTGACACCATCGTCGGCAAGATCCGCCCGCCGAAGGAAGGGGAGCGCTACTTCGCGCTGCTGAAGGTCGACACCATCAACTTCGACCGCCCGGAAAACGCGAAAAACAAGATCCTGTTCGAAAACCTGACGCCGCTGTTCCCCAACAAGCGCCTGAAGATGGAAGCCGGTAACGGCTCCACCGAAGACCTCACCGGTCGCGTCATCGACCTGTGCGCCCCGATCGGCAAAGGCCAGCGTGGCCTGATCGTCGCGCCGCCCAAGGCGGGCAAGACGATCATGCTGCAGAACATCGCGGCGAACATTACCCGTAACAACCCTGAGTGCCACCTGATCGTCCTGCTGATCGACGAGCGCCCTGAAGAAGTGACCGAAATGCAGCGCACCGTGCGCGGCGAAGTGGTTGCGTCCACCTTCGACGAGCCACCCACCCGTCACGTGCAGGTGGCCGAGATGGTCATCGAGAAGGCCAAGCGCCTGGTCGAGCACAAAAAGGACGTGGTGATCCTGCTGGACTCCATCACCCGTCTGGCACGTGCCTACAACACCGTGATCCCGAGCTCCGGCAAGGTACTCACCGGTGGTGTCGACGCCCACGCCCTGGAAAAGCCAAAGCGTTTCTTTGGCGCTGCGCGTAACATCGAAGAAGGCGGCTCGCTGACCATCATCGCCACCGCGCTGGTCGAAACCGGCTCGAAGATGGACGAAGTGATCTACGAGGAGTTCAAGGGCACCGGTAACATGGAGCTGCCGCTGGACCGCCGCATCGCCGAAAAGCGCGTGTTCCCGGCCATCAATATCAACCGTTCCGGTACCCGCCGCGAAGAGCTGCTCACTGCCGACGACGAGCTGCAGCGCATGTGGATTCTGCGCAAGCTGCTGCACCCGATGGACGAGATCGCCGCGATCGAGTTCCTGGTCGACAAGCTCAAGCAGACCAAGACCAACGACGAGTTCTTCCTGTCGATGAAGCGCAAGTAAGCATTTCCGGCGGTTATTGATTGGGGCTGTTTTGCAGCCCTTTGCGGGTTTGCCCGCGAAGGGCTGCGAAGCGGCCCCAATTCATTTGCGCTACACTCTGCACCCCCGATCGACACGGCCAACACGAGGCTTCTGCATGCAGTATCGCGACTTGCGCGACTTCATCCGTGGCCTGGAACAGCGCGGCGAGCTCAAGCGCATCCAGGTCCCGGTCTCTCCCGTCCTGGAAATGACCGAGGTCTGCGACCGTACCCTGCGCGCCAAAGGCCCGGCATTGTTGTTCGAGAAGCCCACAGGCTTCGACATGCCGGTGCTGGGCAACCTGTTCGGTACGCCACAGCGGGTGGCCATGGGCATGGGCGCCGAGTCTGTCGACGAGTTGCGCGAAATCGGCAAGTTGCTGGCCTTCCTCAAGGAGCCTGAGCCGCCAAAAGGCCTCAAGGATGCCTGGTCAAAGCTGCCGATCTTCAAGAAGGTCGTGTCGATGGCGCCCAAGGTGGTCAAGGACGCCGTGTGCCAGGAGGTGGTGCTGGAGGGTGATGAGGTCGACCTCGGTGCGTTGCCGGTGCAGCACTGCTGGCCAGGCGACGTGGCGCCGCTGATTACCTGGGGCCTCACCGTTACCCGCGGCCCGAACAAGGACCGCCAGAACCTGGGCATCTACCGCCAGCAGGTGATTGGCCGCAACAAGGTCATCATGCGTTGGCTGAGCCACCGTGGCGGTGCCCTCGACTACCGCGAATGGTGCGAGAAGCACCCCGGGCAGCCATTCCCCGTCGCCGTTGCGCTGGGCGCCGACCCTGCGACCATTCTGGGCGCCGTGACCCCGGTGCCCGATACGCTTTCCGAATACGCCTTCGCCGGCCTGTTGCGCGGCAACCGCACCGAGCTGGTCAAGTGCCGTGGCAGCAACCTGCAGGTTCCGGCCAGTGCCGAGATCATCCTCGAGGGTGTGATTCACCCAGGCGAGATGGCCCCCGAAGGGCCTTACGGCGACCACACCGGTTACTACAACGAAGTCGACAGCTTCCCGGTGTTCACCGTGGAGCGCATCACCCATCGGCAGAAACCGATCTATCACAGTACCTACACCGGTCGGCCGCCGGATGAGCCTGCCATCCTGGGTGTGGCGCTCAACGAAGTGTTCGTGCCGATCCTGCAGAAGCAGTTCCCGGAAATCGTCGACTTCTACTTGCCGCCTGAAGGTTGTTCGTACCGCATGGCGGTAGTGACCATGAAGAAGCAGTACCCGGGGCATGCCAAGCGCGTGATGCTGGGTGTATGGTCGTTCCTGCGACAGTTCATGTACACCAAGTTCGTTATCGTGACCGACGACGACATCAATGCCCGCGACTGGAACGACGTGATCTGGGCCATCACCACGCGCATGGACCCCAAGCGTGATACGGTGATGATCGACAACACGCCGATCGACTACCTGGACTTCGCGTCACCGGTGTCGGGGTTGGGTTCGAAGATGGGCCTGGATGCCACCCACAAGTGGCCGGGCGAGACTACACGCGAGTGGGGGCGGGTTATCGTCAAGGACGAAGCCGTTACCCGGCGTATCGATGAGCTGTGGGATCAGTTGGGAATAGATTGATGCAGGTAACGTTGCAGCCGTCCGGGGCGGTGTTGGCGCTCGAGCCCGGTGAAAGGATCCTGGATGGAGCGCGCCGGCTGGGTTATGACTGCCCCAACAGCTGCCGCAACGGCAATTGCCATGTCTGCGCCGCGTTGTTGGTAGAAGGCCGCGTGCGCCAGGACGGTGAGGTGCGCGATCATGGTGAGCTGTTCACCTGCCTTGCCGAACCCCTGGAGGACTGCGTGCTGCTGTGGGATGGCGTGCTTGCCCTGGGCGAACTGCCGGTGCGTAAACTGGCGTGCACCGTGAGTGAGTGCCGCGAGGTTGGCGGCGACGTCTGGCGCGTCCGCTTGCTGGCCCCAGCGGGCAAGCCACTGCGTTACCATGCCGGGCAGTACCTGATGATCGAACGCCAGGGCGGCAAGCAGGCGGCGTTTTCGCTGGCATCCGCCCCCCATGCCGGCCGCGAGCTTGAGCTGCATGTGCTGGCGCGCGAACCCAGCGCGGTACAGTTGATCGAACAACTGCAGCACGACCGCCTGGCGCGCATTGAAATGCCCTTCGGCGACACACACCTGGCCGAACTGCCTGACGGGCCACTGGTGCTGATCGCTGCTGGCACCGGCATGGGGCAGATGCACAGCCTGGTCGAGCACTGCCGCGCTCAAGGGTTCAAGCACCCGGTCCACCTGTACTGGGGCGTGCGCCGGCCAGAGGACTTCTACCAGATCGAACACTGGGACGAGTGGTTGCAGTTGCCCAACCTGTACCTGCACCAGGTGGTCAGCGACCTGTGTGGTTGGGAAGGGCGCTGCGGCATGCTGCACCAAGCGGTCTGCGAGGACATCAGTGACCTCAACAGCGTACACGTCTATGCCAGCGGCTCGCCCAACATGATCTATGCCACCCTCGACGCCCTGGTTGAAGCGGGCATGGATGCGCACCGTATGCGTGCCGACGTCTTCGCCTACGCCCCCCGGGGCTAATAACCGAAGTTTGAACATCGGGGTATAAGGCGGTAATTGTTGCCGCCTTGATCACTAACTTTCACTGGCCTTGAAACAATAAGTTCCGGTCGTCGGCTGCTTGCATGAAAATTTCGACATGCGCTTGTCCGCCTCAACTTCCTGACTTAGCTTATACAAGGTCCGGGCCCGCTTTGTTGGCGTCCCGGCCCATGCCGGCCGCGGCGAGTGGGCACTGCGTGTGCCTCAAGGCCTAGTTGGGTTACATGTTTTTGTATGCGGAGACTCCTGGCGGCAGCTTATGTCGGCACTTGAAAGTTCGTCCTGGAAAGTTAACTACCCCCCGTCACTCGATTTTGGCCAGCCCCTCACACGTGAGCAGTTGCACACTTCCATGCAGGCCACCCTGTCGCAGCACCCGGGTGGGCCAGTGTGGTTGTTTGCCTACGGCTCATTGATCTGGCGGCCAGAGTGCAGCGCCGTGGAGCGTCAGCGGGCGCGGGTGCACGGCTATCACCGCGGCCTGTACCTGTGGTCGCACGAGCACCGTGGCACGCCAGAAACCCCTGGGCTGGTCTTCGGCCTGGACCGTGGTGGCTCCTGCAGCGGCTTCGCCTACAGGCTGGACGAGCGCACACTGGACGCCTCGCTGATGGCCTTGTGGCAACGGGAAATGCCCTACCCGGCGTACCGCCCCCATTGGCTGAATTGCCGGCTGGGCGACGGCAGCAAGGTGCAGGCATTGGGCTTTGTGCTGGAGCGCCATTTGCCGTGCTACGCAGGTAACCTGCCAGACACGCTGCTCAGCCACATTCTGGCCCGTGCAGCAGGGCGCTACGGCACTACGCGCGATTATGTCGAGCAAACACTCAACGCCCTGCGTACTCACCAGATGCCTGACCGCAGCCTGGAGGCGCGTTTCAGGCGCTGTCACAACCTGGGCGAGGCCTGAGGCGGTAGCGCCCTCACGGCACTGACACCACCAGCTTGCCCACTGCCTGCCGCTGGCCCAGCTTGTCGATGGCCGCCCCGGCCTCGGCCAGTGGGTAGATGTGCGACACCAGTGGGTTCAGCTTGCCCTCGGCGTACCAGGCAAACAGCTGCTGGAAGTTTGCCGCGTTGTCCTGGGGCTGGCGCTGTGCGAAAGCCCCCCAGAACACGCCCAGCACCGCCGCGCCCTTGAGCAGCACCAGGTTGGCTGCAAGCTGCGGGATCACACCACTGGCAAAGCCCACTACCAGCAACCGGCCGTTCCAGGCCAGCCCGCGTACCGCCTGTTCGAACAGCTCGCCGCCCACCGGGTCGTAGATCACATCCACACCGTTACCCCCGGTCAAGCGCTTGATTTCTTCGCGCAGGCTGCCTGCGCTGTAGTCGATCAGCTCGTCTGCCCCGGCAGCTTTGGCCACCGCCAGTTTCTCGGCACTGCTGGCCGCTGCGATTACCCGGGCGCCCATAGCCTTGCCGATTTCAACCGCCGCCAGCCCCACGCCACCGGATGCGCCCAGCACCAGCAGGGTTTCCCCTGGCTGCAACCGGCCCCGCTGGTGCAGGGCATGCATCGAGGTGCCATAGGTCATGCCGAAGGCTGCGGCGGTGGTGAAATCCATGCCCGCCGGTATCGGCAGCAGGTTGTAGGCCGGTACCGCCACCTGCTCGGCGAATGCACCCCAGCCGGTCAGCGCCATCACCCGGTCTCCTACCTTGAAGGCACCAGCCTTTTCGCCAACCGCCGCCACCACCCCCGCGGCCTCCCCGCCAGGTGAAAAGGGCAGGGCAGGCTGGAACTGATACTTGCCTTCGATGATCAGGGTGTCCGGGAAATTGACCCCGGCGGCACGCACATCCAGCAGCACCTCGTTTGGCTTGGGGAGCGGGCTTGCCACCTCTTCGAGTACCAGGCCACTTGCCGGGCCCAGGGTTTTGCACAGCAAGGCTTTCATCGTGGGCTATTCCTTTACGGGTAATGGCCGATAAGTGTAGGAGGCCGGCCCGCCGGGTCAACGAGCATGGCCTGCCCTGATGGGCAGGCATAAGCCCGGGCTTGGGTTTGCGCGGCGCGCTGGGTAAGCTGGCGGCAACTGTATTGAGGAGCGAATTCGTGAAAGCGTGGATCTTGATGGTACTGGCCCTGGTGCTACCTGCCGCAGCCCTGGCCGAAGAAGCCAAGGAAGGCGCGCCCAAGGTCGCCTATATCAGCCTCAACCCTCCATTCGTAGGCAATTATGCCCTCGACGGTGGCCCTCGCCTGCGGGTGTACAAGGCTGACGTAGCCCTGCGGGTCACCGGCGATGAAGCGGCCAAGGCTGTGCAGAGCCACGAGCCGTTGATCCGTAACCAGCTGGTGGCACTGTTCGCCCAGCAGACGGTAGACAGCATGAGCAATGTCGAGGCCAAGGAGCACCTGCGCCAGGAGGCACTGAAGCAGGTTCAGCAGGTGATGGAAGCCGAAGAGGGCAAGCCGATCGTCGAGGACCTGCTGTTCAACAACCTCATCGTCCAGTAAGGCGGGCGGGCTGGCTGTGAGGCCTAGCGCAAGGCCAGCACCGCCGCCCACTGCGCGGGGGTGACCGGCATCACTGAAAGGCGGCTGCCTTTTTGCACCAGTGGCAGCTCGGCCAGTTCGGCTTGCTGCTTCAGCCAGCCCAGCTCCAGCACCCGCGGCAGGGTCTGCACATGGGCTACGTCCACCGCGCTCCAGGGGTTTTTATCGGCGGTGGCCTTGGCGTCGTGATAGTGGCTTTGCGGGTCGAGGGCGGTGGGGTCCGGGTACGCCGCGCGCACCACCTTGGCGATGCCCGCAATCCCAGGCTGCGGGCAGCTGGAATGGTAGAAGAAGAACTCATCGCCAACGCTCATGGCCCGCAGAAAATTGCGCGCCTGGTAGTTGCGCACCCCGTCCCAGCGCGCCTCACCCAACCGCCCCAGGGCCTCGATGGACAGCTCGTCGGGCTCGGACTTCATCAGCCAATAGGCCATGCGCGGTGCTCCTGAAAAGTTTTGAAATAACGTATTGAACTAAACCGACAGCCGGTTGACGTCAAGGTTTGCTTGCGGACGCATGTTGTCGGAGAATGCGCCCCGTTTGAAGTGCGATGCTACGGCGCTACGCAAAAAGTCGCCGAGCACTGAACAGTTTGCCTGGGGGGCAATCGTCGATGAATCAACGTAAAAAGCCGGACCTGCTTTGGGTCCTGGTGTTCATTTTTGGCTTGGGTGTGGTCACCACCGGTTATGCGCAAGGGTTCTGGGAGCGCAAGCTGGACAACGCCTATCAGGCGGCCGCCGAGGCCAGCCAGCCGCAACGTTGACCCCCACAAGCGGCACGGCCTACTGCGGCGCCAGGTACCAGTGGTGGTCCGAGACCGTGCCCTGCAGCGGTACATCCCAACTGGCCTGCGCCAGCCGCTCCACCTTCTGGCATTCATGGGCCAGCCCCAGCAGCAGTGGCTTCTTCCACGTTTTACGGCGTGCCTGATAGGCCAGGCTGCGATCGTAGAACCCGCCGCCCATCCCCAGCCGCCCGCCCGCATCATCAAAACCGACCAGTGGTAGCAAAATCAGGTCCAGGGCCCAGATCGGGCGCTGCCGCCTGCGGTCGATGACCGGCTCAGGGATGCGAAACCGGTTGGGTTTGAGGGCTTCGCCCTGTTCGAAGCGCTGGAACACCATGCGCGTGCGTGGCCATGCATGCAGTACCGGCAAGTAGGTGCGCTTACCCCGTCGCTGGGCTTCACGCAGCAACAGGCGAGGGTCTATTTCACCATCATTGGGCAGGTACAGGGCAATGTGCCGGGCGCGCCGGAACAGCGGGTGCTGCGCCAGCTGGCGATACAGGCCGGCAGCGGCCTGGCGTTGCTGGGCGGGGGTGAGTGCGCGGCGGGCTTGGCGAAGCAGGCGACGAAGCTGGGGGCGGGTGAGCGGCGCGGTGTCGGTCATGGCACAGGCGGTCCCAGGAGTGCTGGCCGACGCTTGCGGCCAAAACGAATTGCCCGCCGAAGGGCGGGCAAGAGAATTCAGGCTCCCCGATAAGACCGCTATCGGTGTAGCCCTTGAACCCGAAAGTTCAAGGTGGAGATTGCAGGGGGCGTTAAGGCTTTCCGTCGAGCGGACATGCACACCGGCCCCAGCGTGCAACCCCCGTGGTTGTGCGTATCGGCTCAGGGACATAACCGACTGGCGCATCCCCCAGGGAGTGGCGCCAGTATACCAATCTCAACTGATTTTGGTATCCGCATCGTCGGACAGCGCCTGATCGACCCGTTCAAGCAGGTCGCGCACCTGCTCGCGGCTCGCCCCACCCGCAGGTGCAGCGGTGCGGTCTTCCTGGCGGTGCAGCATTTCGTGGGTGATGTTCAGCGCCGCCATCACCGCGATGCGGTCGGCCCCGATCACCTTGCCGCTGCTGCGGATCTCGCGCATCTTGCTGTCCAGGTAATGCGCGGCGCTCACCAGGTTGTTGCGCTCTTCGGGTGGACAGATGATCGAGTATTCCTTGTCCAGGATCTGCACGGTGACGCTATTGCTTGAACTCATGAGTCTTGCTCCAGAGCCTTGAGGCGTAAGATCATCGACTCGACCTTGCGCTTGGCGATCTCGTTCTTTTCGATGAGGTGGGCGCGCTCTTCGCGCCAGGACTTTTCCTGAGCTACTAGGAGTGCATTTTGCCGTTTAAGTTGCTCGACACGTTCAATCAGCAGCTCGAATCGGCTCATCAGTGCCTGCAGGTCTTTGTCTTGCGTGGGTTGCACTCGATTCGCTCCGTCGTTGACTCACCTGACGATGATGCCTCTCCCTGGGTGGCGCCGGCCAGTGCCGATGGTCTTGGCGCGCCTGCCGGTGCTAGGATACAAGGCCTCCATTCTAGTCATTGCGCCGTCTGGCGCCTAGCTGCCCATGCCCAATACCCAATCGCCCTACGTCGCCTTCGCCATGCTGCTGTCGAGCAATGGTCACCCTGTCACCCCGGCCGAGTTGCACGGCCTGCTCATTGGCCGCAGCTGCGCCGGTGCCGGCTTCGATGCCGATGCCTGGCTGGCCGATGCGGCCCAACTGCTGGAAACCGAACCCGGCGATACCGTACGCAACGCCCTGATCGGCCTGCAGGAAATGGTCAAGGGTGAACTCACCGGCGACGAAATGGCCATCGTCCTGCTGTTGCCTTCCGATGATGCCGCCCTCACCGACCGCGCCACCGCGCTGGGCCAGTGGTGCCAGGGCTTCATTACCGGCTTCGGCCTGAACGCCGGCGGCAAGGACCTGTCCATCGAGGCCAAGGAAGTGCTGCAGGACCTGGTCGCCATCTCCCAGGTGCAAGAAGCCCTGGAAGAGTCCGAAGACGGCGAAAGCGACTACATGGAAGTCATGGAATACCTGCGTGTAGCGCCGCTGCTGCTGTTCTCCGAGCTGGCCACGCCGGCTGCACCCGCGCCCAAGCCATCTCTGCACTGACCAACCCGGGGGTAGTCTGCCCATGAGCCGTATTCCCAAGGCCGAGTATGCCCGCCGGCGCAAGGCGCTGATGGCGCAGATGGTCCCCAACAGCATTGCCATCCTGCCCGCCGCTGCGGTTGCCATCCGCAACCGCGACGTCGAGCATGTGTACCGGCAGGACAGTGATTTCCAGTACCTCAGTGGTTTCCCCGAGCCCGAGGCGGTGATCGCCCTCATCCCTGGCCGCGAGCATGGCGAGTACGTTATGTTCTGCCGCGAGCGCAACCCCGAACGTGAGCTGTGGGATGGCCTGCGTGCCGGCCAGGAAGGCGCGGTACGCGAGTTCGGCGCCGATGATGCGTTCCCCATCACCGACATCGACGAAATCCTGCCGGGCCTGATCGAAGGCCGCGAGCGGGTGTACAGCGCCATGGGCAGCAACCCGGAATTCGACCGCCGGCTGATGGACTGGATCAACGTGATCCGCTCCAAGGCTCGCCTGGGCGCGCAGCCGCCGAACGAGTTCGTTGCCCTGGATCATCTGCTGCACGACATGCGCCTGTATAAATCGGCGGCGGAAGTGAAGGTGATGCGTAGCGCCGCGGATATTTCTGCGCGGGCCCATGTGCAGGCCATGCAGGCGTGCCGGGCCGGGCTGTATGAGTACAGCCTGGAGGCCGAGCTGGACTACGTGTTCCGCAAGGGCGGGGCGAAGATGCCGGCGTATGGGTCCATCGTGGCCGCCGGGCGCAACGGTTGCATCCTGCACTACCAGCAGAATGACGCCCTGCTCAAGGACGGCGACCTGGTGCTGATCGATGCCGGTTGTGAGATCGACTGCTACGCCAGCGACATCACCCGCACCTTCCCGGTCAGCGGGCGCTTTTCACCTGAACAGAAGGCCATCTACGAGCTGGTGCTCAAGGCCCAGGCGGCGGCGTTCGCCGAAATCGCCCCCGGCAAGCACTGGAACCACGCCCACGAGGCCACGGTACGGGTCATTACCGAGGGCTTGGTGGAACTGGGCCTGCTTGAGGGTGAGGTGCAGGCGTTGATCGACAGCGAAGCCTACCGTGCGTTCTACATGCACCGTGCCGGGCACTGGCTGGGCATGGATGTGCACGATGTGGGCGACTACAAGGTCGGGGGTGAATGGCGGGTGCTCGAGCCTGGCATGGCCCTGACCGTCGAACCCGGTATCTACATAGGTGCCGACAATCAGGCTGTGCCCAGGAAGTGGCGCGGCATTGGTGTACGGATCGAGGACGATGTGGTGGTGACCAGGCAAGGCTGTGAAATCCTGACGTCGGGCGTGCCGCGCACGGTCGCCGAAATCGAGGCGCTGATGCAGGCCGCGCGCGTATGAACCGGGTAAACCTGGCGATCATCGGTGGTGGCCTGGTGGGCGCAAGCCTGGCCCTGGCCCTGCAGGCGGGCGCCAAGGCCCGCGGCTGGAAGATCCTGCTGGTCGAGCCTTTCGCGCCCGGCGACAGCTTCCAGCCCAGCTACGATGCCCGTTCATCGGCGCTGTCCTTTGGTACCCGGCAGATCTACGAGCAACTGGGGCTGTGGAAGGCCATTGGCCGCAGGGCCGAACCGATCACGCAAATCCATGTGTCGGACCGTGGCCGCTTTGGCACCACCCGCCTGGACGCCGGCCAGGAGGGCGTGCCAGCGCTTGGCTACGTGGTAGAAAACGCCTGGCTGGGGCAGTGCCTGTGGCAAGGCCTGGACCGTGACGTGGTGAGCTGGCGCTGCCCCGCAGAGGTGTCTGCGCTGCAGGCCATCGAAGGCGGTTACCGCGTGCGGCTCAACGACGACACGCTGTTCGAGTGCGACCTGGCTGTGCTCGCCGATGGCGGACGGTCGGGGCTGCGTGAGCAGCTGGGCATCCATGTGCGCACCACGCCTTACCAGCAGAGCGCGCTGATTGCCAACATCACGCCGGGTGAAGCCCATGGCGGCCAGGCCTTCGAACGCTTCACCGAAGCCGGGCCCATGGCCTTGCTGCCGCTGCCTGAAAACCGCTGCGCGCTGGTCTGGACGCGCCAGGGCATGGATGCACAGCGCCTGGCCGAGGTGGACGAACGCAGCTTCCTGCGTGAGCTACAGGGTGTTTTTGGCTATCGCCTGGGGGCGCTGCGCCAGGTCGGTGCCCGGCACCTGTATCCGCTTTCGCTGGTCGAAGCCCAGGAACAGGTGCGGCCGCACCTGGTGGTGCTGGGTAATGCCGCGCACAGCCTGCACCCCATCGCCGGGCAGGGCTTCAACCTGTCGCTGCGTGACGTGCAGTCCCTGGCCGAGGCACTTCTGGCCGGCCCCGCGATACCGGGCGACCTGCCGACCCTGCAGGCGTACCATCGTCGCCAGCAACTGGACCAGGCCCTGACCATTGGTTTTTCCGATCAGGTCACGCGCCTGTTCGGCAGCAACCAGCCGCTGGTAGCGGCGGCACGTAACCTTGGCCTGCTCGGCCTCGACCTGCTGCCGCCGGCCAAGCGCTGGTTCGCGCGCCAGGCCATGGGCCTGGGTACCCGGCCGGACCTGCGGAGCAAAGCATGAGCAACCCCCGCAAGCTGGCGCGGCGTGCACGCATGCTGCGCTGGATGCTCAACCTCTACCCGCCGTACCTGGGGGCTGGTATCCGTGTGCAGCACATCAGCCCGGACATGCGCAGCATTCAGGTGGCGATGAAACTCACGCGCTGGAACCGCAACTACGTCGGTACCCAGTTCGGCGGCAGCCTGTATGCCATGGTCGACCCGTTCTACATGCTGCTGCTGATCGAGCAACTGGGGCGCGACTACATTGTCTGGGACAAGGCCGCCAGCATCGATTTCATTTCGCCGGGCAAGGGCCCGGTGTATGCCGAATTCCACATCGATGACGTACTGCTGGACGAAATCCGCCAACAGACCGCTACTGGCAAAAAATGCCTGCCCAGGCTGCAGGTGGATATCCGCGACGGTGCCGGCGAGCTGGTGGCGCGGGTCGACAAAACCCTATACGTGCGGCTCAAGCCGCAAGCGAGGCTGGCGTAAGGCATGGAAATGCGCGCAGATCTTCTGATAGTAGGTGCCGGCATGGTCGGCAGTGCCCTGGCCTTGGCCTTGCGCCACAGCGGCTTGCACGTGCTGCTGCTCGATGGCGGGCCGCTGACAGTGCGGCCTTTCGATGCCAGTGCCGCCTTCGAGCCACGGGTCAGTGCCCTCTCGGCCGCCAGCCAGCGCATTCTCGAGCGGCTGGGGGCCTGGGAAGGCATCGCGCAGCGCCGTGCTACACCGTACTGCCACATGCAGGTGTGGGACGGCAGCGGCACGGGTCAGATCCACTTCTCGGCCGCCAGTGTGCATGCCCAGGTACTCGGCCACATTGTCGAGAACCGTGTGGTGCAGGACGGCCTGCTGGAGCGCCTGCACGACAGCGATGTCGGCCTGCTGCCCAACGCCCGGCTGGAGCAATTGCGCCGGTCCGGCAAGGACTGGCTGGTGACCTTGCACGATGGCCGGCAACTGCGAGCGCCACTGGTGGTCGCTGCCGATGGCGCCAACTCTGCGGTACGCCGCCTGGCCGGGTGCGAAACCCGCGAGTGGGACTACCTTCACCACGCCATCGTCACCAGCGTGCGCTGCACGGCCGGCCACCAGGCCACCGCTTGGCAGCGCTTTACCGATGATGGCCCGCTGGCGTTCCTGCCGCTAAGCCGTGATGGCGCGCAAGACTGGTGTTCGATCGTGTGGTCGACCACCCCGGAGCACGCCGAGCGGCTGATGGCGCTGGACGAACCGGCATTCAACAAGGCGCTGCAGCAGGCATTCGAAGGGCGGCTGGGCGATGTGCTGCAAACCGACCCTCGGGTGTGCGTGCCGCTGCGCCAGCGCCATGCCAAACGCTACGTGGATGAAGGCCTGGCATTGATTGGCGATGCCGCCCACACCATTCACCCGCTGGCGGGGCAGGGCGTGAACCTGGGCTTCCTGGATGCTGCTGTGCTGGCCGAGGTACTGATCGGTGCCTGCGAGCGGGGCGAGCGGCTGGCCGATGTGAAAGTGCTGGGCCGCTATGAGCGCCGGCGCATGCCGCACAACCTGGCGCTGATGGCGGCCATGGAAGGCTTCGAGCGTTTGTTCCAGGCCAACCCCCTGCCGCTGCGCTGGTTGCGCAACAGCGGTTTGAAGCTGGTGGAACAGATGCCAGAAGCCAAGGCGGTGTTCGTGCGCCAGGCGCTGGGCCTGAGTGGCGACCTGCCGCAACTGGCCAAGGCCTGAAACGCCGGGGGCACCCCGTGGCCCACTGCAACATCCGGTAACGGCTAAGTGGATGAGCTGGAAAATGGGATTCACTACCATTTGCGCCTCTCTAACGATCCGAGGAGCGCTTTCCATGTTGCCACGCAAGCCCCTGTTTGCCGCACTGGCCCTTACCCTGTTCGGTGGCGCTGCCCAGGCAGCTGACGAAGTGGTGGTGTATTCCTCGCGCATCGATGAGTTGATCAAGCCGGTGTTCGATGCCTATACCGCCAAGACCGGGGTCAAGATCAAGTTCATCACCGACAAGGAAGCGCCACTGATGCAACGCATCAAGGCCGAGGGCGACAACGGGGTGGCGGACCTGCTGCTTACCGTCGATGCCGGCAACCTCTGGCAGGCCGAGCAGATGGGCATTCTGCAACCGATCAAGTCGGACATCATCGACCGCAACATCCCTGCACAATACCGCGCCTCGTCCCATGACTGGACTGGCCTGAGCCTGCGCGCCCGCACCATCGTCTACGCCAGTGACCGGGTCAAGCCTGAAGAGCTGAGCACCTATGAGGCGCTGGCCGACAAGGACTGGGAAGGCCGCCTGTGCCTGCGCACGGCCAAAAAAGTGTACAACCAGTCGCTGACGGCCACCCTCATCGAAAACCACGGCGAAGCCAAGGCCGAGCAGATCGTGAAGGGTTGGGTCAACAACCTGTCCACCGATGTGTTCTCCGACGACAACGCAGTGATCCAGGCCATCGAGGCCGGGCAGTGCGACGTAGGCGTGGTCAATACCTACTACTACGGCCGCCTGCACAAGCAGAACCCGAACCTGCCGGTGAAAATCTTCTGGCCCAACCAGGGCGACCGCGGTGTGCACGTCAACCTGTCCGGTATCGGCCTGACCAAGCATGCACCGCACCCGGAAGCGGCCAAAAAGCTGGTGGAGTGGATGACCGGTGAAGAGGCGCAGAAGCTGTTTGCCGACATCAACCAGGAGTTTCCAGCCAACCCGAAGGTCAAGCCTTCGGATGAAGTCGCCGCCTGGGGCAGCTTCAAGGCCGACAGCATCCCGGTGGAAATCGCCGGCAAGCGCCAGGCTGAAGCCATTCGCCTGATGGACCGTGCAGGCTACAACTAAGCCCGCCTCACCCCACTCGGAACCCAGACCTTGCCCCACACCCCCCAACGCCGCTGGTACCTGCCGGTCGGCCTGATCGCCACGCTGGTACTGCTGCCGCTGAGCGTGCTGCTGCTGTCCTGGCAAGCGGTGGACCTGCAGATCTGGTCACACTTGCTGGACACGCAAATGAGCCGGCTGCTGGGCAATACCCTGACGCTGGTGGTGGGTGTGGGCATCGGTGTCACCGTGCTGGGCGTCAGCCTGGCCTGGCTGACCAGCCTGTGCGAGTTTCCGGGGCGGCGCTGGCTGGATTGGGCGCTGATGCTGCCATTTGCGATTCCCGCCTACGTACTGGCGTTCGTCTTCGTTGGGCTGCTGGACTTCGCCGGCCCGGTGCAGACGGCCTTGCGTGAGGCCTTCGGGCCCATGCGCCTGCCGCGGGTACGCTCTACCGGTGGCGTGATCATCGTGCTGGTGCTGGTGTTCTATCCCTACGTGTACCTGCTGGCGCGTACGGCCTTCCTGGCCCAGGGCAAAGGCCTGATGGAAGCGGCGCGGGTGCTTGGCCTGTCGCCGTTGCAGGCGTTCTGGCGGGTGGCCCTGCCGATGGCGCGGCCAGCGATCGGCGCAGGCATCGCGCTGGCGCTGATGGAAACCCTGGCCGACTTCGGCGCCGTGGCGGTCTTCAACTTCGACACCTTCACCACGGCCATCTACAAAACCTGGTACGGCTTCTTCAGCCTCTCCACTGCCGCGCAGCTGGCCAGCCTGCTGCTGTTGGCAGTCATGCTGGTGCTGTATGGCGAGCGTCGCGCCCGGGGGGCCAGCCGCAGTGGCAGCGAACGGCCGCGCGGGCAGGCGTTGTACCGGCTGCGCGGCCTGAAGGCGCTACTGGCCAGTGGCTGGTGCCTGCTGGTATTCGCCTGTGCATTCGTCATCCCGGTACTGCAGTTGCTGTGGTGGTTCTGGCAGCGCGGGCGTTTCGACCTGGATGAGCGCTATGTGGGCCTGGTGCTGCATACCCTGTATCTGGGGGGGACGGCGGCGTTGCTCACGGTTTGCGTGGTCTTGCTGCTGGCCTTTGCCCGGCGCCAGGCACCTGCGCCCGGTGTCCGCATGGGGGTAGGGCTGGCCAACCTGGGCTACGCCTTGCCGGGCTCTGTGCTGGCCGTGTCGATCATGCTGGCGTTCAGCTATTTGGATAACCACCTGGTGATTCCGCTGTCCACTTGGCTGGGTGGTGCCGGCAAGCCTTTGTTGCTGGGTAGCCTTGCGGCGCTGCTGTTGGCCTACCTTGTGCGGTTCATCGCCGTAGCCTACGGGCCGCTGGAAAGCAGCCTGGAACGGATTCGCCCTTCGCTGCCGGAGGCCTCCCGCAGCCTGGGCGTGGGCGGCCCCAGGTTGTTTTTCAGGGTGTACCTCCCGCTCTTGGTGCCCGGTGTACTCAGTGCCGCGTTGCTGGTGTTCGTCGACGTGCTCAAGGAGATGCCGGCCACCCTGCTGATGCGCCCGTTTGGTTGGGATACGCTGGCTGTGCGGGTGTTCGAGATGACCAGCGAGGGGGAGTGGGCGCGTGCGTCGCTGCCGGCGCTGACGCTGGTGCTGGTGGGCCTGCTGCCGGTTGTCGGCCTTATCAGGCGTTCTGCACGGCGGCCCGGTCAGTCGCGCTGAGGGTGCCACTTGGCGGGCTTGCCGCTACAATGCGCGGCATTCGCGCGGCAGGTGATGGCGTAGCAGCAGGTCTGGCACAGCCGGACGGCGCCCAGTTTCGCACCGCCGCCGCTTCGCCACGCCCGGAAGGAGAAACCCATGGGACAGCGCACGCTTTTGTATGACCTGCACCTGGCACTCGGTGCCAAGACGGTCGATTTCGGCGGCTGGGACATGCCGCTGCACTACGGCTCGCAGGTTGAGGAGCACCACCAGGTGCGCAAGGACTGTGGGGTGTTCGACGTTTCCCACATGACCGTCATTGATGTCCAGGGCGACGAGGCCACCGGTTGGCTGCAGCGGCTGCTGGCCAACGACGTCGCCCGCTTGGGCGAGGTCGGGCAGGCCCTCTACAGCCCACTGCTGAGCGAGCATGGCGGCGTCATCGATGACCTGATCGCCTATCGCACCGCCAATGGCTACCGCCTGGTCACCAACGCGGCCACCCGGGCCCGGGTGCTCGGCTGGCTGCAATTGCAGGGCGAGGGCTTTGCCGTGCAATTTCAGGTGCGCCCCGACCTGGCCATTCTGGCGATTCAGGGCCCCCATGCCCGAGAAAAGGTCGCCGCGCTGGTCAGTGCCTCGCGTGCTGCCCTGATTCGCCAACTGCGCCCTTTCGAGGGCCTCGCCGACGGCGACTGGTTCTTCGCGCGCACCGGATACACCGGCGAGGATGGCCTGGAGATCATCTTCCCCGGCGACCAGGCCGTGAACTTTTTCAACGACCTGGTGGGTGCCGGCATCGCGCCCAGTGGCCTGGGCGCCCGCGATACCCTGCGCCTTGAAGCGGGCATGAACCTGTATGGCCAGGATATCGACGAAACCCACACCCCGTTGACGTCCAACCTTGGCTGGAGCATTGCCTGGGAGCCCGTTCGCGACTTCATCGGTCGCGCCGCCCTGCTGGCTGAAATCGAGCAGGGTGTGCAGGAAAAACTGGTCGGCCTGGTGCTGGAAGAACGCGGTGTTCTGCGCGCCCATCAGGTCGTGCGTGTAGCAGGGATTGGCGAAGGGGAGATCACCAGTGGTAGTTTCTCCCCTACGCTGAGCAAGTCCATCGCCCTTGCACGCGTGCCCATGGCTACGGGTGACCGGGCCGAGGTAGAAATTCGTGGCAAATGGTACCCGGTGCGCGTGGTCAAGCCGACCTTCGTGCGCCATGGCAAGGTCCTGATCTGAACCATCACATAACGGCGGGCGTACCGCTGAGCCAATCGAGGAATTCAAGACATGAGCAATATCCCCGCCGAACTGCGTTTTGCCGACAGCCATGAGTGGGCTCGCCTGGAAGCCGACGGCACGGTTACCGTAGGCATCAGTGACCACGCCCAGGAAGCCTTGGGTGATGTGGTTTTCGTGGAACTGGCCGAAGTGGGCAAGGTGTTCGCCGCTGGCGACGCAGCGGGCGTGGTGGAATCGGTGAAGGCGGCCTCGGACATCTACGCCCCGGTGGGTGGCGAAGTGATCGCCGTCAACGAGGCTTTGGCTGACAGCCCTGAGCAATTGAATGAACAGCCTTACGATGCCTGGATCTTCAAGCTCAAGCCAAGCGATGCCGCAGAGTTGCAAAAGCTGTTGGATGCTGCCGGTTACAAGGCAGCCATCGGCGAGTGATGCAATGCTCAGGGCTGCCGGGCAGCCCTTTTGCAGTCACCGGTTACAGGTTTAGTCGGCCACCGCATTCTTCGCCAGAATGGCGTTGGCCAGCTCCATGTCAGTCGCCTTCAGGCCCGGGTTCTCCACCCGTACCTGGCGCATCGCCGACTCCAGGAAGGGGCCGCGAATGGCGCCATCGCTGGCCACGAAGCTGCCAGCATCGTCCTGTGCAGCCATGACCAGCTTGTGGTCGCGTGAGGTCAGGTACGTCGACCCGGTGGTTGCGCCGGACGAAAGCACATTACGCCAGAACGTATCGGCCATGGCCGAGCCGACGGGCAGCGAAAGCAAGGCAGCGACGGTGATGGCGGTTTTGAGACGCATGATCGAACACCTCGAAGGGTGGGGGTTTAAGATGCGATTTGGATCTTTTCCAGCACGCCAAGTTCCTTGATGCCCAAGGTGGGTCAGTTACAGGCTCGCAGCACTTCCTGCTCCACCGTTTGGCCGCTTGCCAGCTTTGCCTGGGCAGCGCGGCGCAAGTCGATCAGGCCATCGGCCAGTGCCTGGCGGCGCAGGTCTGCAAGGTCCGTTCCGGGGCCGATCATTGCCTTGAGGCGCTCACTGGGTACCAGCAGCTCGAACAGCCCCGTGCGGCCCCAGAAGCCTGTGCCGCGGCAGGTGCGGCAGGCTGCGGATGCGTTGGGTTGGCAGCGCCGGCAAACCGTGCGCACCAACCGCTGCGCCATCACCCCCACCAGGGTCGCTTTTATCAGGTAGTCGGCCACGCCTAGTTCCTGCAAACGGATGATCGTTGCGCAGGCATCGTTGGTATGCAGGGTAGACAGCACAAGGTGCCCGGTGAGTGCCGCCTGCACGGCGACCAGGGCGGTTTCGCGGTCGCGTATCTCGCCAATCATGATGATGTCCGGGTCTTGGCGCAGCATCGCCCTTACGCCCTCGGAGAACCCCAGGCCCAGGCCGTGCTGCACCTGAAACTGGTTGAAGGCGGGCTCGATCCGCTCCACAGGGTCTTCGATGGTGCACAGGTTGACCTGGGGCGTAGCCAGGTAGTTGAGGCTGGCGTAAAGCGTACTGGTCTTGCCCGAGCCGGTAGGGCCAGTGACCAGGATGATGCCCTGGCGCTGGCCAAGCAGGGTTTGCCACTGTGCCAGTTGCTGCGCCTGCAGGCCCAGTTGCTCGAAGCTCTCATGCAGCCGCTGCGGGTCGAACAGGCGCAGTACCAGCTTTTCGCCGAACGAGGTGGGCAGCGTGGATAGCCGCAACTCCACTGCCTCGCCGCTGGCCAGACGGCTGTGCAACCTGCCGTCCTGAGGGCGACGCTTCTGCGCCACGTCCATGCCGGCCAGGTGCTTCAGCCGGCTGACCAGCGCCAGCGACACCCCGGCCGGGAAGCTGTAGACGGCGTGCAGCAGGCCGTCGATACGGTAGCGCAAGTGGCCCTGGTCGCGGCGCGGCTCCAGGTGAATGTCGCTGGCGCGTTGTTCCAGGGCATACAGCAGCAGCCAGTCGACGATGTGCACGATATGCGCATCATCTGCGCTTGCGTCGGTGTGGCGCCGGCCCGCTTCCAGCCATTGTTCCAGCTCGCCCAGGCTGGTCGATTGCTGGTTCTGGGCGCCTGTCACCGACTGCGCCAGGCGCTGGAACGATTGCCCGCACTCGCGTATGTGCACTGGGCTGGCCACCGCGCGCAGCACCTTGCGGCCGAGACTGCGCGCAAGGTCTGCCTGCCAGTCGTCCTGATAGGGCTGGGCGCTGGCCACGGTGACGCTGAGGGCGTCGGCTGCGACGATCAGAATGCCGTGGCGCCGGGCGAAGGCGGGTGATACAAGGCCCGACACCTGGGGCAGGTTAAGTTGCAGAGGGTCGATGCGCAGGTAGGGCTGGCCGACCTTGCCCGCCAGCCACTGGCACAAATGGTCCAGGTCCAGTGGCTGGCCGGGGGATTTGCGGTTGTCCAGGGCGCAGGCGGCGATCTGCTCAAGCGGGTGGTCGACGGGGTGTTCGGCCGCGTGTTGCAGCACGCGCAGGCTGTCGTTGGCATCCACCAGCCTGTCGGCGAGCAGGGCTTCGAGTATGCGGTGCAGGTCGAGTGTGAGGGTGTCGGGGTTGTGCATGAGGGCGTCCGTGCCTGATGGGTACGTCCATCAAGGCTAGCCGGGCGACCGCAGGCGGCAGTTGCAAAGGGTTTCGAGGTTTTGCAGAGCTGCGCTGGCGCTAGATCACTGCCAGTTCCACACGGTGTTGGTTGGTCAGGTTCACATCGGCCACGCACACCAGGTTACGAAGTTTTTGTGCAATCACCTCGGCGCGGTGCCAGCTCAGCCCGGCAATGCCGATTTCAATGGCCAGCCAATCCTCGTGCTGGCTCACGTGGACGCTGTGCGGCGTCAGAAACTGCAACGCGAAGAGGTTGAGCACGCGGCACAGGCTGTCCGGCTCGGCTTCGGCCTGCAGCTGGTAGCTCACGGTGCTGTGGGCGTTGCTGGCAGCCCAGGCGTCGGTACGGGGCATCGGGTTCATGGGCATCTCCAGGTTCATGCAGAAATTCTTGCATGCCTGAAACGGTATTGTTTCGCTATGATCGAGCTCGTTCGCTGGTAAGGCGAATAAAGTGATTCGAAAAAACACATATTGGAGAATGATCAATGCGCAGCGAACTGGATGCTTATGACCGTCGCATTCTGGAACTGCTGCAGGAAGACGCGTCGCTGTCGAGCGCACAGATCGCCGAGCGTGTAGGCCTGTCGCAATCGCCGTGCTGGCGCCGTATTCAGCGGTTGCGCGAGGAAGGCGTCATCCGGGGCCAGGTCACCTTGCTGGACCGCAAGAAAATTGGCCTGAACACGCAGATATTTGCCGAGGTGAAACTCAACGCACACGGGCGCTCCAACTTCACCGAGTTCACCGACGCAATCCGTGGGTTTCCGGAGGTGCTGGAATGTTATGTGCTGATGGGGTCTGTGGACTTTCTGCTGCGCATCGTCACGCCCGACATCGAAGCCTACGAGCGGTTCTTCTTCGAAAAACTGTCGAACGTGCCTGGCATACAGGAGGTGAACTCGATCGTTGCCCTCTCGGAAATCAAGTCCACCACCAGCCTGCCGCTGGCCCGTTGAGGGCGCAGCGGGGCGTAAGCGGGGTCAGGCCTTGAGCAGGTGCTTCCAGCCCCGGCTCTGATCCACGGCACGCGCCTGTTCGATGCGGGCTTCCAGCAACTCATCGCTGATGGGTTGCTCCGCCAGCTCATGGAGCTTTTTCAGGTCGCCGTACAGGCGGTCCATCTGCGGCGCTTCCAGTACCTGCCGGGCATGGTGCAGCCAGGCCAGCAACTGTTCGATGCGCGGCAGCTGTTCTGCCAGGTCTTCAGGGCGTTGGGTGTACAGCGGCAACTTGAGCGCGCGGCCTTCTTCACCCACCAGGTGTGCCAGCCAGCTGGCCAGTTGCGCCTTGCCCTGACGCTCGCCACGGCCCTTGCGCTCCACCGTCCAGGTACGGGCCAACAGCCAGCGCGAGGTTTCCAGCGAGAACTGGCCCCAGCGGGTGTCTTCGAGCTCTTCGGCAAACTGCTCGGGGGCTGCGCGGCGCACGTCTTCGTCGTCGTTGCCAGCCTGTACCAGCGGGCGCCAGTCTTCCAGCAGCGCATCAAGGCGGCCGCGCAGGTCGCGGGTAGCCGCACGCGGGGCGGCCTGGCCCAGGCTGGCGGTAAGGGCGCGCAGTTCGCCCAGGCATTCCACCCAGTCCTGCAGCAGCCGCCAATGGCCATTGTGGCGGTACTGCTCGGCCAGTCGCTGGCTGCTGCCCAGCAGTTGCCAGGCCAGGGCGGCGTAGGCATCGTCCACTGCCATCTCGGCGTCCAGCTCGGTGGCTGGCAGCCCCAGGTCGTAGCTGTCAGGCTCCAGCAGGCGGTAGCCACGCTCGGCCTTGCTGATGTCGCATGGCATCAGTGGCAGGCTGGCGGCAAGCTCCGCGGCGAGCTCCAGCAAGGCCTGCGGGTCACCCTCGCGCAGTTCCAGCTCCAACTCGCAGATGGCTTCCTTGCGCTTGCCGGCGACCACAAAGCCTTGGTCCAGGGCTGCTTCGATCACAACCTTGCTCTTGCCGCGGCCCCAGGCGATTTCGGCGTATTCACGGCTGAAGTCGGTGGTGAACAGCGGCTTGATGGTTTTTTTGTCCAGGCTGGCCAGTTGTGCTGGCCAGCAGCTGTCGTCGAGCTTCTTGAGGTCCAGCTTGGCCTTGTCCAGCGGCCATTCGTACTCGTTGCGCTCGGACAGCCCGGCCACGCTCTGGCCGCGGCATTTCAAGGTCTGGATGACGGCATCGCCGTCGCGGCGCAGGCGCAGGGCGACGCGGGCGGCAGAAAGCTCGCGCTCGGGGGTGTCGAAGTACTGGTTGAGCAGTTCGCGGGTCTGCCAGCCAGACTTGTTGCGCTTTTTCAGCAGCGGGTGCTCGCGCAGCGCGGCAAGGGTCTCGCGGCTGGCGCGCAGCTTGAGTTCGGTTTCTTTGTGCATCACAGGCTCGAAGGAGGGGGCGTGGTTGACGCAGAGTCTACAGCAGTCGACCGCCAACGGTTTATTCCAGACAGCGGATAGTCCTATGATGGGCAACGCTTCCGAGGAGTACGCGCATGCCGTTGCCGTCGCTGAAAGACCAATTTGCCGCCTTGATCGCTGCGCCTTCGGTCAGTTGCACCCAGCCTGCGCTGGACCAGTCCAACCGCCAGGTGATCGACCTGCTGGCGGGTTGGCTCGGTGACCTGGGGTTTGCCTGCGACATTCAGCAGGTCACCCCCGGCAAATTCAACCTGCTGGCCAGCCGTGGTACTGGCCCGGGCGGGCTGGTGCTGGCCGGGCACAGCGACACCGTGCCGTATGACGAGCAACTGTGGGCCAGTGACCCGCTCAAACTCACCGAGGTGGGCGGCCGCTGGGTGGGGCTGGGCAGCTGCGACATGAAAGGTTTTTTTGCGCTGGTCATCGAGGCGGTCATCCCGCTACTCGAGCATGGCTTCAAGCAGCCCTTGCTGATCCTGGCCACCTGTGACGAAGAGAGCTCGATGTCCGGTGCCCGCGCCTTGGCGCAGGCCGGCCAGCCGCTTGGCCGTGCAGCCGTCATCGGCGAGCCGACCGGCCTCAAGCCCATCCGCATGCACAAGGGCATCCTGATGGACCGCATCGACATCCTCGGGCGCAGCGGCCACTCCTCCGACCCGAGCCTGGGCCACAGCGCCATGGAGGCCATGCACGAGGCCATGGGCGAACTGATGGGCCTGCGCCGGCAATGGCAGGCGACCTACCGTAACCCGCAGTTCACGGTACCTACGCCGACCATGAACTTCGGCTGTATTCACGGGGGCGATAACCCTAACCGTATCTGTGGGCAATGCGCCCTGGAGTTCGACCTGCGGCCGTTGCCGGGCATGGACGTGGAACAGTTGCGTGCCGCCATCCGTGAAAAGTTGCAGCCGGTCGCCGAGCGCCACGAAGTGCGCATCGACTACGCGCCGCTGTTCCCCGAGGTGCCGCCGTTCGAGCAGGCGGCCGACGCCGAGCTTGTCCAGGTGGCCGAGCGCCTCACTGGCCACCGCGCCGAAGCGGTGGCATTCGGCACTGAAGCGCCTTATCTTCAGCAGCTGGGCTGCCAGACCATCGTGCTGGGCCCGGGTGATATCGCCTGCGCCCACCAGCCGGGCGAATACCTTGAAATGTCACGTATCGAGCCTACCGTGCGTCTACTGCGTGACCTGATCCGGCACTATTGCCTGCAGTAAACGTCCATCGCATTCAATCGTTTCTGCCTAGAGGAGACCGCGCGTGACCGCAAGCCTGTTCCGACGATGATGCCGAACGCCCCCTGTACCGCCGTTCTCCGTCCACTTACCCACAGGCCCTGTCATGCCCGATTACGTCAACTGGCTGCGTCATGCCTCCCCGTACATCAACGCCCATCGCGACTGCACCTTCGTGGTCATGCTCCCCGGCGATGGGGTTGCACACCCTAATTTCGGCAATATCGTCCACGACCTGGTGCTGCTTCACAGCCTGGGCGTGCGCCTGGTGCTGGTGCATGGTTCGCGCCCGCAGATCGAAAACCGCCTGGCCGAGCGTGGCCTTGCCCCGCGCTACCATCGCGGCCTGCGCATCACCGATGCGCCCACGCTGGACTGCGTGATCGATGCGGTGGGGTCGCTGCGCCTGGCCATCGAGGCACGGTTGTCGATGGATATCGCCGCCTCGCCGATGCAGGGTTCACGTTTGCGGGTAGCCTCCGGCAACCTGGTCACCGCACGGCCCATCGGGGTGGTGGAGGGTGTGGACTTCCACCACACCGGCGAAGTGCGCCGGGTTGACCGCAAAGGCATCAGCCGGCTGCTCGACGAGCGCTCCATCGTATTGTTGTCACCGCTGGGCTATTCGCCCACCGGTGAAATCTTCAACCTGGCCTGCGAAGACGTCGCCACCCGTGCTGCCATCGAACTGGGCGCCGACAAGTTGCTGCTGTTCGGTGCCGAGTCGGGCTTGCTGGACGAGCAGGGCAACCTGATACGTGAGCTGCGCCCGCAGCAGGTGGCGCCCCATCTGCAGCGGCTGGGCAGTGACTACCAGGCCGAGTTGCTGGACGCTGCAGCCGAGGCGTGCAAGGGCGGCGTGGCGCGCAGCCATATCGTCAGTTATGCCGAAGATGGTGCGCTGCTGAACGAGCTGTTCACCCGGGGAGGTGGCGGTACGCTGGTGTCGCAAGAGCAGTTCGAGATCGTGCGCGAGGCCACCATCGAAGACGTGGGCGGTTTGCTCGACCTTATCAGCCCGCTGGAAGAGCAAGGCATCCTGGTGCGTCGCTCCCGTGAGGTGCTGGAGCGCGAGATCGAGCAGTTCAGCGTGGTGGAGCGTGAAGGCATGATCATCGCCTGCGCGGCGTTGTACCCGATTGCCGAGTCCGATACCGGCGAGCTGGCATGCCTGGCGGTAAACCCGGAGTACCGCCACGGCGGGCGCGGTGACGAGCTGCTGGAACGCATCGAGAGCCGCGCCCGGCAGTTGGGGTTGAGTACCTTGTTCGTGCTCACCACGCGTACGGCGCACTGGTTCCGCGAGCGCGGTTTTGCACCCAGTGGTGTCGAGCGCCTGCCGGCGGCGAGGGCTTCGCTGTACAACTACCAGCGCAATTCGAAGATTTTCGAGAAGGCTCTGTAAACCTGGGGTGGGCTCTTCGCGGGAGACCCCAAAAAAACGCCGCCTGGAGGGGCGGCGTTTTCATTTACACGGTGTGCAGATACCAGTTGTACTCGAGGTCAGAGATCGAGTGCTCGAACTCCTCCAGCTCGCTCTCCTTGCACGCGACAAAAATGTCGATGTACTTCGGATCGATGTACTTGTTGAGGATCTCGCTGTCATCCAGCTCGCGCAGTGCATCGCGCAGGTTGTTCGGCAGGCTCTGTTCCAGCTGCTCGTACGAGTTGCCTTCGATCGGCTCGCCAGGTTCGACCTTGTTGGTCAGGCCATGGTGAACGCCTGCCAGCACGGCAGCCATCATCAGGTACGGGTTGGCATCGGCACCGGCCACGCGGTGTTCGATACGCACCGCGTCCGGCGAGCCAGTAGGCACGCGCAGGGCGACGGTACGGTTGTCCAGGCCCCAGCTCGGCGCATTGGGCACGTAGAACTGCGCGCCAAAGCGGCGGTACGAGTTCACGTTCGGGCACAGGAACGCCATGGACGCGGGCAGGGTCTCGAGCACACCGCCGACAGCGTGACGTAGCGCGGCGTTCTGCTCGGGATCCTCGCTGGTGAAGATGTTGTTGCCATCTTTGTCCAGCACGGAAATATGTACATGCAAACCGTTGCCTGCCTGGCCCGGGTAGGGCTTGGCCATGAAGGTGGTGTCCATCTCATGGTCGTAGGCGATGTTCTTGATCAGCCGCTTGAGCAGTACTGCGTAGTCGCACGCCTTGAGCGGGTCGGGCACGTGGTGCAGGTTGACTTCGAACTGGGCAGGGGCGCTTTCCTTGACGATGGCGTCAGCCGGGATGCCTTGTTCCTTGGCGCCTTCGAGGATGTCCTGCAGGCAGTCGGCATACTCGTCGAGGTCGTCGATCAGGTAGACCTGGGTCGACTGCGGGCGTTTGCCTGAAATGGGCGAGCGTGGTGGCTGCGGGCGGCCGTTCACGTTCTCCTGGTCGATCAGGTAGAACTCCAGTTCGAATGCGGCGCAGATGGTCAGGCCCATGTCATCGAACTTGCTCACCACCTGGCGCAGCACTTCACGCGGGTCGGCGAAGAACGGCTCGCCTTCCAGCTCGTGCATGGTCATCAGCAGCTGGGCAGTCGGGCGTTTTTGCCATGGCTCGTTGGAGAGGGTGTCCGGAATCGGGTAGCAGATGCGGTCGGCATCGCCGATGTCCAGGCCAAGCCCGGTGCTTTCGACGGTGGAACCGTTGATGTCCAGGGCGAAGAGGGAGGCCGGCAGGTTGATGCCTTTCTCGTAAACCTTGTGGAGGCTGGTGCGCTCTATGCGCTTGCCGCGCACCACACCATTCATATCTGCAATCAGAAGGTCAACGTAGAGAACCTCAGGATGTTCCTTAAGGAACGCGTTCGCTTCGTTAAGCTGAACGGCACGCGGGGGTACCGACATGATGCAACACCTTTGTTGTTAAAAATATCAATCAAGGGGGGCTTGCAGGACCAGTCAATCGAAAAGCCCAACTGATGTCAAGCCGACCCCATGATGCCCTGAAATGGCTCATCTACGGCAGATTTGCTGCATATCGGGGCGTGCCATTATCCGCTATTTCCATCGAGAAGGGCTATCTGAAGCTTGCCGTCGTTTATTTTTTACGCAGTAGTTGTGTAAAAAAATGAACGAGGCTAAGCTCGATCACACCCCAGAACACAATAAAACGAGGGTCACATGGTCCGCTTGTCACGGCCTGAAAGCGCTGCACGTACAGTGCTGCAGGGTGTTCCAGTCATGCTTGCGCGGTGCGTCGACACAAGGTCCGTACTGGCCGCAATAATTGACGTCTGGCATCGCTCGGCCCGCCCTCGTCATTGGTTTTCGCCTTTTCTCTGTATTCCTGCCCCGATACCCCATTACGGATACGCTCCACGTGCAGTGTATCCACCCCCCGCGTGGGCGGAGGGTTTTGCTTTAGCTACCTACTGCAGCCAGAATCAAGTCGCGGACCACCTTACCTCCTGAGGTATTTATGAGTAACAACCTCGACCAGCTCACCGATTGGTTGAAAGAGCACAAGATCACCGAAGTCGAATGCATGATCAGCGACCTGACAGGCATCACGCGCGGCAAGATTTCGCCCACCAACAAGTTCATCGCCGAAAAAGGCATGCGCCTGCCCGAGAGCGTGTTGCTGCAGACCGTGACCGGCGATTATGTGGACGACGACATCTACTACGAGCTGCTGGACCCAGCGGACATCGACATGATCTGCCGCCCCGACGAGGGCGCCGTGTTCCTGGTGCCCTGGGCCATCGAACCGACCGCGCAGGTGATCCACGACACCTACGACAAGAAGGGCAACCCGGTTGAGCTGTCGCCGCGCAACGTGCTGAAAAAGGTGCTCAAGCTCTACGCCGACAAGGGCTGGCTGCCCATCGTCGCGCCCGAGATGGAGTTCTACCTGACCAAGCGCGTTGAAGACCCCGACTTCCCGCTGCAACCGCCCGTAGGCCGTTCAGGTCGCCCAGAAACGGGGCGCCAGTCGTTCTCGATCGAAGCCGCCAACGAATTCGACCCGTTGTTCGAAGACGTCTACGACTGGTGCGAACTGCAGCAGCTCGACCTGGACACGCTCATTCATGAAGACGGCACGGCGCAGATGGAAATCAACTTCCGTCACGGCGATGCCCTGCACTTGGCAGACCAGATCCTGGTGTTCAAGCGCACCATGCGTGAGGCGGCGCTCAAGCACAACGTGGCGGCTACCTTCATGGCCAAGCCCATGACCGGTGAGCCCGGCAGCGCCATGCACCTGCACCAGAGCGTGGTGGACGTGGCCACCGGCAAGAATATCTTCAGCAATGCCGATGGCAGCATGAGCGAGCTGTTCCTCAACCACATTGGCGGCCTGCAGAAGTTCATCCCCGAGGCGTTGCCGCTGTTCGCCCCCAACGTCAACTCGTTCCGCCGCTTCCTGCCCGACACCTCGGCACCGGTGAACGTGGAGTGGGGTGAAGAAAACCGTACCGTCGGCCTGCGCGTACCGGACGCCGGCCCGCAAAACCGGCGGGTGGAAAACCGCCTGCCTGGCGCCGACGCCAACCCCTACCTGGCCATTGCAGCCAGCCTGCTGTGTGGCTACATCGGCATGGTCGAAGGCATTGCCGCCAGTGCGCCGGTACAGGGGCGTGGTTACGAGCGGCGCAACCTGCGCTTGCCGCTGACTATCGAAGACGCCCTGGAACGCATGGAGAACAGCCGTGCCCTGGTGCAGTACCTGGGCAAGAAGTTCATCACCGGCTATGTCGCCACCAAACGTGCCGAGCACGAGAACTTCAAGCGCGTCATCAGTTCCTGGGAGCGTGAGTTCCTGCTGTTTGCTGTCTGATCAACCCTGGTGCCGCAGCAGCGCGGCTGTCTGTCTACGGAGAAGCACATGAGCCTCAACAACCCGCAAACCCGTGAATGGCAAACCCTGAGTGGCGAGCACCACCTCGCCCCCTTCAGCGACTACAAACAGTTGAAGGAAAAGGGGCCGCGCATCATTACCAAGGCCCAGGGCGTGCATTTGTGGGACAGCGAGGGGCACAAGATTCTCGACGGCATGGCCGGCCTGTGGTGCGTGGCGGTAGGTTATGGCCGTGAAGAACTGGTGCAGGCGGCAGAGCGGCAGATGCGTGAGTTGCCTTACTACAACCTGTTCTTCCAGACCGCGCACCCCCCGGCCCTGGAACTGGCCAAGGCCATCACCGAGGTTGCCCCGGCAGGCATGAGCCATGTGTTCTTCACCAGCTCAGGTTCCGAGGGCAACGACACCGTGCTGCGCATGGTTCGCCATTACTGGGCCCTGAAGGGCAAACCGCAGAAGCAGACCGTGATTGGCCGCATCAACGGCTACCACGGCTCCACGGTAGCCGGCGCCAGCCTGGGCGGCATGAGCGGTATGCACGAGCAGGGCGGCCTGCCGATACCCGGCATCGTGCACATCCCTCAGCCGTACTGGTACGGCGAGGGTGGCGACATGACGCCGGACGCCTTCGGGGTCTGGGCTGCCGAACAGCTGGAACAGAAAATTCTCGAGGTGGGCGAAGACAACGTTGCGGCGTTCATTGCCGAGCCCATTCAGGGCGCCGGGGGTGTGATCATCCCACCCGACACCTACTGGCCGAAGGTAAAGCAGATCCTCGCCAAGTATGACATCCTGTTCGTGGCCGACGAGGTAATCTGCGGCTTCGGCCGGACCGGCGAGTGGTTCGGCTCGGATTACTACGGCCTCACGCCCGACCTGATGACCATCGCCAAAGGCCTTACCTCCGGTTACATCCCCATGGGCGGTGTGATCGTGCGTGACACGGTGGCCCAGGTACTCAGCGAAGGCGGCGACTTCAACCATGGCTTTACCTATTCTGGCCACCCTGTGGCCGCAGCAGTGGGCCTGGAAAACCTGCGCATCCTGCGCGACGAGCACATCGTAGAGAAGGCCCGCAGCGAAGCGGCACCGTATTTGCAACAGCGTTTGCGTGAGCTGCAGGGCCACCCGCTGGTGGGTGAAGTGCGTGGCCTGGGCCTGCTCGGCGCTATCGAGCTGGTGAAAGACAAGGCCACGCGCAGCCGTTACGAGGGCATGGGTGTTGGCATGATCTGCCGCAATTTCTGCTTCGACAACGGCCTGATCATGCGCGCGGTGGGCGATACGATGATCATCGCGCCGCCCCTGGTCATCAGCCATCAGGAGATCGACGAACTGGTGGAAAAGGCCCGCAAGTGCCTGGACCTCACCCTCGAAGCGATCAAATGAACCTAGCGATGTGACATTAAGTCGTTACAAGGTTGTGGTTTTCTTGAAACACAGCCTCGTAACTTGCCAGACTAGCGGCTGCTGCAGTCGCCCAAACGCAGGTACTGCGTGGCCTGGCAGCTGAACGGATGGCTAACCGAACAATCTGGAGCATGACGCATGAATAAAATGGGCAAGACGTTGCTGGCCGCAGCCCTGATGGGCGCGATGGCGGGTGCTGCACAGGCTGAAGACAAGGAATTGAACGTCTACAACTGGTCGGACTACATCGCTCCGGACACCATCGCCAAATTCGAAAAACAGTCGGGTATCAAGGTCAAGTACGACGTTTTCGACAGCAACGAAACCCTGGAGGCCAAGTTGCTGGCCGGCAAGTCGGGCTACGACATCGTGGTGCCGTCCAACAACTTCCTGGCCAAGCAGATCAAGGCGGGTGTCTACCAGGAGCTGGACCGCTCCAAGCTGCCCAACTGGAAAAACCTGGACGAAGATCTGCTCAAGGCCGTGGGTGATGCCAGCGACCCGGGCAACAAATACGCCTTCCCCTACATGTGGGGTTCGATCGGCATCGGCTACAACCCAGAGAAGATCAAGGCCGCACTGGGTGTCGACAAGATCGACTCGTGGGATGTGGTGTTCAAGCCCGAGAACATCGCCAAGCTCAAGAGCTGCGGCGTGAGCTTCCTCGACGCCCCCACCGAGATGCTGCCGGCTGCGCTGCACTACCTGAAGCTGCCGACCAACAGCACCAAGAAAGAAGACCTGAAGGCCGCCGAGGACCTGTTCCTCTCCATCCGTCCTTCGATCACCTACTTCCACTCCTCCAAGTACATCGGCGACCTGGCCAACGGCAACATCTGCCTGGCGGTCGGCTACTCGGGTGACCTGGAACAGTCCAAGACCCGCGCCCACGAAGCTGGCGACAAGGTCAAGCTGGACTACGTGATTCCGAAGGAAGGTGCCGGCACGTTCTATGACATGGTCGCCATGCCCAAGGACGCCGAGCACAAGGAAGCGGCCTACAAGTTCATGGACTTCCTGATGCAGCCAGAAGTCATGGCCGAGATCACCAATGCCGTGCGCTTCCCCAACGGCAACAAGGCCGCCACTCAATTTGTGGACAAGGACATCACCAGCGACCCGAGCATCTACCCGTCCGCCGAAGTGAAAAAGCAGCTGTACGCAATTGCAGCGCCTGATGCGGCTGTACAGCGGGTTATCACCCGTAGCTGGACCAAGATCAAATCGGGCAAGTAAGCCCGTTGCAGCACCTCTGGGCCGGGCTTTTCCGGCCTGGAGGCCAAGAATGGCAATTGATGATTGCGGCATCGAGGCTGCGAAGGTAAGTTGCGCGCCGGTTTTGCGTGTGCGGCAGCATTGTCGCTACCCAGGCACTGATTGTGAGGACCTCCCACTTGTCCAATTCTGTATTACGCAAGGCCTTCATGGCTGCAGCGGGCCTGACGCTGGCATGCAGCGTCCAAGCGGCGCCGACGGTGCACGTGTACAACTGGTCCGACTACATCGGCCCAACCACACTCGCGGACTTCGAAAAAGCCACTGGCATCAAGCCTGTGCTGGATGTGTTCGACTCCAACGAAACCCTGGAGGGCAAGTTGCTGGCCGGTAACACCGGCTACGACGTGGTCGTGCCGTCCAACCACTTTCTCGGCAAGCAGATCAAGGCGGGCGCCTTCCGCAAGCTCGACAGAAACCTGCTGCCAAACTATTCCAACCTTGACCCGTCGCTGATGAAGCGGCTGGACAAGAACGACCCGGGCAACCTGTATGCCGTGCCCTACCTGTGGGGCACCAACGGCATTGGTTACAACGTCGACAAGGTGAAGGCTGCGCTGGGCGTGGACACCATCGACTCCTGGGCTGTGCTGTTCGAACCCGAGAACATGAAAAAGCTCTCCAAGTGTGGGGTGGCGTTCCTCGATTCGGCAGACGAAATGCTCCCGGCAGTGCTCAACTACATGGGGCTGAACCCCAACAGCACCAATGCCAAGGATTACCAGGCCGCAGAGCAGAAGCTGCTGGCCGTGCGCCCGTACGTGACGTACTTCCATTCTTCCAAATACATCACCGACCTGGCCAACGGCGATATCTGTGTGGCAGCGGGGTTCTCGGGCGATGTGTTCCAGGCCAAGGCCCGCGCCGCAGAGGCGAAGAAGGGCGTGAACCTGGCCTATGCCATTCCCAAGGAAGGCGGCAACCTCTGGTTCGACGTACTGGCCATCCCCAAGGACGCCAAGAACGTCGAACAGGCCCATGCCTTCATCAACTATTTGCTGAAACCTGAGGTTATCGCCCAGGTCAGTGATTACGTCGGTTACGCCAACCCCAACCTGAAGGCTGGCGACCTGATGGACCAGGCCGTGAGGACTGACGCCGCGGTTTACCCACCGCAGGACGTACTGGACAAGATGTTCGTGAACGCAGAGCTGCCGCCCAAGGTGCAGCGCCTGATGACCCGTAGCTGGACCAAGGTCAAGTCGGGCAAGTAATCCACCAGGCCCGCACCGGTGCCTGCGCGTCAGGCCCGGCGGGCATAAAAAATCTTGTTGGGAGTTTCACTCATGGCAGTTGCCTCCGGTGCCTATAAAAAAGCCCTCGAGGGTGGCCAGCAACCCAAGCAGGTGCTGGTCAAGATCGACCGGGTCACGAAAAAATTCGACGAAACGGTCGCCGTGGACGATGTGTCCCTGGAAATCCGCAAGGGCGAGATCTTCGCCTTGCTCGGTGGGTCCGGCTCTGGCAAGTCCACCTTGCTGCGCATGCTCGCCGGCTTCGAGCGGCCCACCGAGGGGCGCATTTTCCTCGATGGTGTCGACATCACCGACATGCCGCCCTACGAACGGCCCATCAACATGATGTTCCAGTCGTACGCGCTGTTCCCGCACATGACCGTGGCGCAGAACATCGCCTTTGGCCTGCAGCAGGACCGCATGCCCAAGGCCGACATCGAAGCCCGTGTGGCCGAGATGCTGAAACTGGTGCACATGACCCAGTACGCCAAGCGCAAGCCGCACCAGTTGTCCGGTGGCCAGCGCCAGCGTGTGGCCCTGGCCCGTTCGCTGGCCAAGCGCCCCAAGCTGCTGCTGCTGGATGAACCGATGGGCGCGCTGGACAAGAAGCTGCGCTCGCAGATGCAGCTGGAGCTGGTGGAGATCATCGAGCGTGTGGGCGTAACCTGCGTCATGGTCACCCACGACCAGGAAGAGGCCATGACCATGGCCCAGCGCATCGCCATCATGCACCTGGGCTGGATCGCCCAGATCGGCTCGCCGGTGGACATCTATGAAACCCCCACCAGCCGCCTGGTGTGCGAGTTCATCGGCAACGTCAACCTGTTCGACGCCGAGGTGATCGACGATGCCGAGGGCCACGCCCTGATTGCCTCGCCAGAGCTCGAACGCAAGATCTATGTGGGCCACGGGGTTTCCACCTCGGTGGAAGATAAGCACATCACCTACGCATTGCGCCCCGAGAAGATGCTGGTCACCACCCAGCAGCCAGACTTTGAATACAACTGGTCACGCGGCAAGATCCACGACATCGCCTACCTGGGCGGCCACTCGGTGTTCCATGTGCAACTGCCGAGCGGCAAGATCGTCCAGTCGTTCGTCGCCAACGCCGAGCGCCAGGGCGCCCGCCCCACCTGGGACGATGAAGTCTACGTGTGGTGGGAAGACGACAGCGGCGTGGTACTGCGGTCATGAAGCTGCGCAAGCTCAAGCGAGCCTTCCGGCGCATCACCCCTGAGGGGCGGCACCTGGTGATCGGTGTGCCGTTCGTTTGGCTGTTCCTGTTCTTCATGCTGCCGTTCTTCATCGTGCTGAAGATCAGCTTTGCCGAAGCTGACGTGGCGATCCCGCCGTACACCGAGATCTACAGCTACGTCGAAGACAAGATCCAGCTGGTGCTCAACCTGGCCAACTACGGCCTGCTGACTGAGGACGACCTGTACATCTCGGCCTACCTCGGCTCGCTGAAGATGGCCTTCTTCAGCACCCTGTTGTGCCTGTTGATCGGCTACCCCATGGCCTATGCCATTGCCAATGCCAAGAAAGAAACCCAGACGGTGCTGCTGTTGCTGATCATGATGCCCACCTGGACGGCGATCCTGATCCGCGTCTATGCGTGGATGGGCATTTTGAGCAACAACGGGCTGCTCAACGGCTTCCTCCTGTGGACGGGCCTGATCGACCAGCCGCTGCAGATCCTCAATACCAACCTGGCGGTGTACATCGGCGTGGTCTATTCGTACCTGCCCTTCATGATCCTGCCGCTGTTCGCCAACCTGGTGAAGCATGACTCAAGTTTGCTTGAAGCCGCGTCCGACCTTGGCTCCAGCACCTTCAACAGCTTCTGGAAAATCACCGTGCCGCTGTCGAAGAACGGCATCATTGCCGGCTGCATGCTGGTGTTCATTCCGGTGGTGGGTGAGTTCGTGATCCCAGAACTGCTCGGCGGGCCGGAAACGCTGATGATCGGCAAGGTGCTGTGGCAGGAGTTCTTCAACAACCGCGACTGGCCGGTGGCGTCTGCGCTGGCGGTGGTGATGCTGGCGATTCTGATTGTGCCGATTCTGCTGTTCAACCGTAGCCAGGCCAAAGAAATGGAGGGCAGGGCATGAAGCGCTTCAGTTTCTCCAAGCTGATGCTGGTGCTCGGCTTGCTGTTCATCTACCTGCCGATGCTGATCCTGGTGATCTATTCGTTCAACGCCTCCAAGCTGGTGACGGTGTGGGGCGGCTGGTCGGTCAAGTGGTATGTCGGCCTGCTCGACAACACCCAGTTGATGGGGTCGGTGATGCGCTCGCTGGAAATCGCCTGCTACACGGCGGTGGCGGCGGTGGCATTGGGGACCATGGCGGCGTTCGTGCTGACCCGGGTCACCCGCTTCAAGGGCCGGACGCTGTTCGGTGGCCTGGTCACAGCGCCACTGGTCATGCCTGAGGTGATCACTGGCCTTTCGCTGTTGCTGCTGTTCGTGGCCATGGCGCAGATGATCGGCTGGCCGCAGGAGCGTGGCATCGTCACCATCTGGATCGCCCACACCACGTTCTGTGCGGCGTATGTGGCGGTGGTGGTATCGGCGCGGCTGCGCGAGCTGGACCTGTCGATCGAGGAAGCGGCGATGGACCTGGGTGCCAAGCCGTGGAAGGTGTTCTTCCTGATCACCATCCCGATGATCGCGCCTTCGCTGGCGGCTGGCGGCATGATGTCGTTTGCGCTGTCGCTGGATGACCTGGTATTGGCCAGCTTCGTATCGGGCCCGGGTTCGACCACCTTGCCGATGGAAGTGTTCTCGGCGGTGCGGTTGGGTGTGAAGCCCGAGATCAACGCGGTGGCCAGCCTGATTCTGCTGTCTGTCTCGTTGGTGACCTTCTTCGTCTGGTACTTC